>NZ_JBFTLQ010000115.1:0-32552 GCF_056396525.1 Cupriavidus sp. 05T41 | reverse complement strand
GCCGTGCGCCACGCCGGCCGAGGCCGCGCGCGGCGCGGCGGTGGTGTTCACCAACGTGACCTCGTCCGAAGACGTGCGCGCGGTGCTGCTGGGCGAGCACGGCGTGATCGAGGGCGCGGCGCCGGGCACCGTCTGCGTGGACCACAGYACCATCTCGCCCATCGTCACGCGCGAGATCGCCGCGCGGCTGGCCGAGCGCGGCATCGAGGCGCTGGACTGCCCGGTGTCCGGCGGCACCGCCGGCGCGCAGGCGGCCAGCCTGACCATCATGGCGGGCGGCAAGGCCGAGGTGCTGGAGCGCGTGCGCCCGTTGCTGGCGCTGCTGGGCAAGACCATCACCCATATCGGCGACAGCGGCGCGGGCCAGGTGGCCAAGCTGTGCAACCAGATCGCGCAGGTGGTGAATATCGAAGGCATCGCCGAGGCCATGCGCTTCGCGCAGGCGCAGCAGGTCGACGGCACCCGCGTGCTGCAGGCCATGGCCACCGGCATGGCGGGCAGCCGCATGCTGGACCTGATGGGGCCGAAGATGGTGGCGCACGACTTCGCCGCCGGCATCGAAGCGCGCCTGCACGACAAGGATTTCGGGCTGGCGGCGGAGATCGCCKGGCAGCTCGGCCTGGCGCTGCCCGCCATGCAGGCCACCTCGCGCCAGCTCGCCACGCTGATGGAGAAGGGCTGGGGCAAGGACGATACGTCGTCCTTGCTACGCGTGCTGGAGGGCTGAGGACCGAAGGCCGGGAGGGCGGGCGGGCGGGCGGGCGGGCGGGAGAGAATTAAACGTTATCGTCGCGCGTCATGAAAGAAATCGACCGGACCTGGCATGGCGCTCTTTCGGCGCGCTCGCGGCCGACAATGGCGCAGCCGCCCGTGGGCGTTCGCTGGCCGCCGCAAGGATCCCGCAATGAAGACTTCCCATCCCGCCGCCAGGGCCGCGCAGGCCCTGGCCGCCGCCCTGCTCGCCAGCGCCTGCGCCCCGCCCGGACCGCCGCCGGTGGTGGCGGACGCGATCTGGCACAACGGGGCAGTCGTGACGATCGATGAGGCGATCCCCGCTGCCGAAGCGGTGGCGTCCAGGGGCGGCAAGATCCTGGCGGTGGGCTCCGCCGCCGAAATCATGCAGTACCGCGGCAGCGCCACGCGCATGAACGATCTCAACGGCGGCACGCTGATCCCCGGTTTTGTCGACGCGCACGGCCATGTCACCATGGTCGGCTTCCAGGCACAGAGCGCCAACCTGCTGCCGCCGCCCGACGGCCCGAATGCATCGATTGCCGAGCTGCAGAAGACGCTGCGCGACTTTCGCCGCCAGTCCCCGATGCCGGCGCACCTCAAGGTCCTGTTCGGCTTTGGCTATGACGACTCCCAGCTCAGGGAAAAGCGCCATCCGACCCGGCAGGACCTCGACGCCGTGGCCACCGACATGCCGGTCGCGCTGGTGCACCAGTCGGGCCATTTCGGCGCGCTCAACAGCCGCGCGCTGGAGATGGCCGGCATCAGCGCCGCGAGCAACGATCCCGACGGCGGCGTGATCCGCCGGCGCCCCGGCAGCCGCGAGCCGGACGGCGTGCTGGAGGAGAATGCCTTCTTCCTCGCGCTGGCCAGGCTGTTCCCCAGGCTTGGCGAAGCCGAGGCCATCGCCATGCTCGCTGCCGGCCAGAAGCTCTACGTCAGCCATGGCTACACCACGCTCCAGGACGGGCGCACCGCCCCGGCCCAGGTCAAGGCCACCATGGCCGCGGCGCAAAAAGGCGTGCTGCAGGCCGACGTGGTGTCCTACCCGGACATCCTGAAGCCCGGCGCGGAGGCCCTCATGCAGGCGCCCTTCTTCCATCCGGTGACGGAGCCGCCCCAGTACACCGGCCACTTCCGCATCGGCGGCGTCAAGCTGACGCTCGACGGCTCGCCGCAGGGCAAGACCGCGTGGCTGAGCCGGCCGTATTTCAAGGTGCCRGCCGGCAACAAGCCGGACTATGCCGGCTATGGCGTGGTGAAGGACGCCGGGGTCTTCGAGGTCTACGACAAGGCGCTGTCGCACCGCTGGCAGGTACTGACCCACGCCAACGGCGACCGCGCCATCGACCAGATGATCACCGCCATGCGCAAGGCCGAGCAGGCCAACCCCGGCGTGGACGTGCGGCCGGTGCTGGTCCACGGGCAGACGCTGCGCAAGGACCAGGTGCCGGAGCTGAAGGCGCTCGGCGTCTTCCCCTCGCTGTTCCCCATGCATACCTACTACTGGGGCGACTGGCACCGCCAGTCGGTGCTGGGACCGCAGCGCGCGGAGAATATCTCGCCGATGAAATGGGTGGTCGATGCCGGCATGCGGGTCAGCTCCCACCACGACGCCCCGGTGGCATTGCCCGATTCCATGCGCGTGCTCTCGGCCACGGTCAACCGCACTACGCGCAGCGGCTTCGTGCTTGGCGCGGGCCAGCGGCTCGATCCGCTGACCGCGCTCAAGAGCATGACGATCTGGGCCGCGTACCAGCACTTCGAGGAAAACACCAAGGGCAGCATCACGCCCGGCAAGCTGGCCGACTTTGCCGTGTTGTCGGCCAATCCGCTGAGCGTGCCGCGCGACACCCTGGCCAGCATCAAGGTGCTGCAGACCTTCAAGGAAGGCAATCTGATCTATGACCGTGCGCTGGCGCAACCGCCCGTGGCTTCGCGCCCCGCGGAATTCGCCATGCATGGCAACCCGGAGCTGGCGCCCGCGGCCGGCCTCGCCTACCCCGCGCAGGGCGATGGCGACCTGCCCGCGGCGCTGGAGGTGATTCTCGACCAGCTCTGGAGCGAACCCGCGAAAGGGAAGTAGCCGCACCCCGATGGCGAAGGTTTGCTGCCCTCTCCCCTGCGATGGGAGGGCGGCGGCAGCCATCTGGCATCGACGCGGCGCCGGCTGGCTCCCCATTCCCGCCTGCGGGGCCTCGGCAGATCAGGCGCCTCAGTCCACCCCGATCATGCGCCGCACTGCCCGCAGCAGCGGGCTGTCCCGCTCGGCGAAATCGTTCACCACGCTGAAATGGTGCTTGCCCGGCATCGGTAAATGCACGGCGCCCGGCACCGATGCATTGGCTGGCCAGGCGGCCCGCAGCAGCGCGCTCTGGCGTTGGTATTCGCCKGATTCCAGTTMGCCCACCGCGGTCACCAGCGGCGCCGCCGTGGCCGGCAGCAGGCGGGCCGGCGACATGCGCGCCACGTCCTGCTCCGACAGGCACAGGTTGGCCAGGAACGGCGCGCGGCGCAGCGGCTCCAGTTCGTGCACGCCGCTGACCGACACCGCGCCCTTGACCAGGTCGGCAGGCAGGTCGGCGCCAAGGCCCGGCCAGTGCGTGGCGAGCATCATCGCCGCCATGTTGCCGCCCACCGAATGCCCCGCGACGAAGATGCGGGACCGGTCGTGCCCGAGCCGCTCCGACTGCCGGTACAGCCAGGCCACGCTGCGCGCCGCCTGCAGCAGGATGGCAGGCACCGCCACCGCCGGTGCCAGCGAGTAGCCGACCACCGCCACCGAGACGCCGCAGCCCGGCAGCGCATTGGCTACGAGGCTATGGTCGCGCTTGTCCAGCGCGCGCCAGTAGCCGCCATGCAGGAACACCAGCAGCGGCGGCGCATGGCCGGCATGGCCGGCATTGCCCGCGTTGCCCTTCGATGCGGCGGCGTGCGCCGGGAAATAGTCCAGCCGCTCGGCCGCTGCGTTCGGGCCGGGCGGGGCATCGGCATAGCTCAGATCTTCGAGCCAGCCGTCGCGCTCGCGCACCTGCCGCGACAGCTCGGCCCACTGGGCCATGTAGGCGGCGTTGTCCGGCACCATGGCCCGGTTGTTGTACTCGCGTTCGAAAAAGGCGGGATCCTGCGACGGCAGCTCTGCGAGGCTGGCGAGGGACGAAGGGTTGGACATAGGTCTCCGGGACGATTGGACCGAGGCCGCCTCTTGTTGTCTTGGCGTAGCGGCCTGCGGGGGAAGAATTTGCCTGCACCGCACGCGCCGGGCAGATCCGGGACGATCCCGGTAGCCCGGCGGGCGCTGCGGCGGCAATAATGCTATCCGAGTTCGCAGGCGGCGTTCCAGCCGGAAGATTCCCGGAATCGGACGGAGACATCCGCCAGTTGCGGCCAGTTGTGGCCGCTTGCGCCTATCCCTCCAGCCACGCCCCGTTCATGGTCGTCAAACGCCATCTGCGCGCCGGTCAGGACCACCAGCAAGGTCCGCCCGCCGGCGCCCCTGCCGCCGCCGCGCCATGCCCCCTGTGCGGACGGCCGCTGGCACCCGGCCCCAGCATCGACCTGCACCACCTCGTGCCACGCAGCCAGGGTGGACGCGACGCCGTGGCCATGCACCGCGTCTGCCACCAGAAGATCCACTCCGTATTCACCGAGGCCGAACTTGCCCGTACTTACCATGACTGGGACCGCCTGCGCGCCCACCCCGCCATGGCCGACTTCATCCGCTGGATCGCCCGCAAGCCGCCCGAATACTACGACCGCAGCCGCGCCACCCGGAGCAGGCGCGGCGACTAGGCTTGCCCGCCGCCCGGCGTCCGGTTGTGGGCGCGCGGGATTTGCGGCATAATTCCCGGCTCAGTGCGCCGCTGGCAAGCCGGTTTCCGGTCCAGGCCGCCGGCATCCACTCCGCCCGGGTGGTGAAACAGGTAGACGCAGGGGACTCAAAATCCCCCGCCGCAAGGCGTGTCGGTTCGAGTCCGACCCCGGGCACCAGATCCAACGAAAAACCCGCAGTGCTTTCGAGCACGGCGGGTTTTTTGTTTTGCGGCGCCGGGCGGCGGCACCGGGGCAGGCCGGCTCCCTTCATGCGCAAGGCACCGGTCGCAGCGGCGCGGCCGCCAGGCCTTGCCCCGCACCTGTCATCGCTTCGCCGGCGCCGCCATCCACGGCACCGCATTGAGCAGTGMGAATACGGCAAAGGCCAGCACCAGCACCGCGCACAGCGCCGCCAGGCTGCTGCCGAAGACTTGCACCACCAGGCTGCTGCCCAGCGCGATCACGACCACCCGGCCGATGCCGGCGATCACGGACCAGCGCATCCGCTTCGCCCCTTGCGAGGCGAAATACAGGGCCAGCCCGCAGCCAAGCAGGCCATAGGCCGGCGCCACGATCCTGRGATACGTGGTGCCGGTGGCGACCGCCTCCGCATCCGTCGAGAACAGGTGCAGCCATGCGGTGGGAAACACGGCCGCGGCCAGCCCGACGACTTCGGTGGCCAGCGCGGCGATACAGGCGCCCTTCCAGGCAACCTCGCGCGCCCGCTCCAGTTGCCCGGCGCCCGTGTTCATGCCGATCATCGCCACCATGCCAGAGCCGACCCCGAACACGATCGGGATCTGCAGGTATTCGATGCGGATGCCCAGGCCAAAGCCGGCCAGCTCCCTCGTGCCCATGGCGGCGACGAATGCCGTCGCCAGCGTGACCGCCAGGTTGGCCGTCGTATTGTTCAGTGCGGCGGCGCCGCCCACGCCAAGGATCTCGGCGAACTGCGACCAGCGAAGCCGGTGCCTGAAACTCAGGCGGAAGCCGCCCCTGCCGCGCAGCAGGCTCCACATGAGCACGACCGTGCMGATGACGTAGTACGCCACAAGTGCCAGCCMCGCGCCCGCGATGCCCATGGCGGGGATCGGGCCAAAGCCGAAAATGAATGCCGGCGACAACACCAGCAGGATGAATACGCCGCCGGTCAGTACTGCCGCCGGCAGCTTCATGTTGCCGGTGCCGCGCAGCACGCTTGCCAGCGTGTTGAGCAGCCAGAGGAAGATCGCGCCCGCGAAGATGGCGTTCGAGTAGGTAAGGGCTGCCTTCAGCGCTTCGCCTCGTCCGCCCATCATCGTATAGATCTGCGCTCCGCCGAGGACCACGACCAGCGTCGACACCAGTCCCAGCACCAGTGCGATCACCACGGCGTGCAGGGCGAGCGACTGCGCGTCTTGCTGGCGCCCTGCGCCGAGCGCGCGCGCAATGGCCGACGAGATGCCGCCGCCGATCCCGCCCGCCGACATCATCTGCACCAGCATGACCAGCGGGAAGACCAGCGCGGCACCGGCCAGCGCCTCCACGCCCAGCCGGCCCACATAGTAGCTTTCAAGGAAATTGGCCGTGGCCTGCGCCAGCATCACCACGACGTTGGGCGCGGCGAGGCGCAACAGCGTGGGCAGGACCGGCGCCCGCAGCATCAGCTCGGTCCGTTGCCGGGCGGCACTGGCGCCGGCCGGCGGGGCCGGGATGGCGGGGCTTGCGGCAGCAGTGGCTTGTGCGAGACGATCATTCATGGGTATTGTCCGGGAACCGTGCATTGCGTCGAGCCCGGGCGCAGGCGAATTCCTCTAGAATTCCCGGCTTGGGGGCAGCCTGTCCCTGCCACTCCGGCCACCCCTGCGGGTATTGCCGGGATGTTTTAATTACAGGCATATGCCACTATATGGATGGTGCCCGCCGCTGTCAACAAGACGGCCTGCCGGCGTTTTCCCTTGGGCGCCGTCAAGCGCACTCTGCGCCACAACTCGATTTCCACCTCCGCGAACGGGCCTGACCTCACCATGAATTCCCCTGCACCGAGCGAGCCGATCTGCAACAACGCCGCACTGCGCCGGGCCGCGCGCCGGCTGGGCCAGCTCTACGACGACGTGCTGGCACCGAGCGGCCTGCGCGCCACGCAGCACGCGCTGCTATCCCAGATCGACCGCGCCGACCGTCCCACCATGCGGGCCCTGGCCKATGCGCTGGTGATGGACCTTTCCGCGCTCGGACATACGCTCAAGCCGCTGGCGCGCGATGGCTATGTCGAACTGGTGCCCGACGAGAATGACYGGCGCAGCCGCCGCGTCAGCCTGACGACGAGCGGCAAGAGCAAGCTGAAGGAGTCGCGGGCGCTATGGAGCGAAGCGCAGGCGCGCTTCGAAGCCTCGCTGGGCCAGGCCGAAGCCAGCGCGCTGCGCGGCGTACTCAACCGCATCGCTTCCCCGGCCTTTGCGTMGGGATTCACGGAGCCCGGCGCCAGCGCCGGCAAGACAGGCCGAACGCCGGCCTGAGCCACACCGCTGCCCGCGCCTCGCGGCAAGCGCCCCCGGCCCGCGGCTGCTCCACGCCCCCTGATCCACGCATGCGCGACCTACGCGCCGGGCGATGCCGCGATGCGCCCGCCATCCATCGGCCGGCAGGAATGCGCTGATCCCTGCGCCCCACGCGGCACATCGACGCCGCTTAAATCACAAACAAAAGCTTTCAGCACGCGCGCCAAGTGACGGCAGGGATAATGGCCCACGCCGATCCCGTGCCGCCGGCCGGCGAGGCCGGGCCCGGCGAATATCCGTGCCGCGCGCAGCCTTGCGCGGGCGCCCCATGGACCAGTGATCCCTCCGCACGGCTGGCCGCCTCATGGAAACCATCGTCCGTCTGCTCGCAACGCAACCCGAGATCGCCCTGTTCCTGGCGCTGGCCGTGGGTCACGCCGTGGGTGCGGTCAAGGTGGGCCCGTTCCAGCTCGGCGGCATCTGCGGCACCTTGATTGCCGCGCTGGTGATCGGCCAGAGCGGCGCGMGGCTCGAGGCCGACGTGCGCAACGTGTTCTTCGCGCTGTTCATCTTCGCGCTGGGCTTCACCGGTGGTCCGCAGTTCTTTGCCAACGTGGCGCGCAGCTGGCGCATCGGCMTGCTCTCGCTGGTGGAGGTGGCCTCGGTGCTGGCGCTGATGTCGCTGGCGGTGGTGGTGCTGAACCTCGACCAGGGCACCGCGGCCGGGCTGCTGGCCGGTGCGGCGACGGAGTCGGCGGTGATCGRCACGGCCTCGGAAGCCATTGCCCGGCTGGGCCTCTCCGCCGACCGCGTGCGCGAGCTGCAGACCAATATCGTCACGGCGTACAGCGTCACCTACCTGTTCGGGCTGATCACGATCGTGCTATTCACCAGCCAGGTCGCACCGTGGCTGATGCGCATCGACCTGCGCGAGGCGGCCGCCGCGCTGTGGCGCAAGCTCGGTGGCGAAGGCGACATGGGCGCGCGCCAGTACGCCGCGCTGCCGGCGCTGGTGGGCCGCCTGCTGTCGGTGCGCGACGCGGCCGGGCGCACGGTGCTGCAGGCCGAACAGGCAGTATCGCTGGGCGTGACGATCCGGCGCATCCGCCGCAACGGCGTGACCTTCAAGCCCGCGCCCGAAGAAGTCCTGCATATCGGCGACGTGGTGCTGGCCTATGGCCGGCGCGAGGCGATGGTGCGCTTCGTGCAGGAAACCGGCACCGAGATCCTCKACACGGCCGGCGACGCGGACATGGACACGGTGGTGCAGGTGGAGCAGGACGTGCTGCTCGCGCGCCGCGAGATCAGTGGCCTGACGCTGGCCGCGCTGCGCCGCATGGCCGACGTGGGCCTGGGCCGCGGCGTCTATGTCGACGGCATCAGCCGCGTCGGCCGCCCGATTCCGCCCCTGCCCAACACGGTGCTGGAGCGCGGCGACGTGCTGAGCCTGAGCGGCCMGTCCGAGGCGGTGKAGCGCGTGGTGCCGGAGCTGGGCTACCGCGTGGTGCCCACCATCAAGACCGATTTCGTGTTCCTCGGCATTGGCGTGCTGCTGGGGATCCTGATCGGCAAGCTGGACGTGCAGCTGGGCAGCGTGGACCTGACGCTGGGCACCGGCGGCGGCTGCCTGGTCTCGGGCCTGGCGTTCGGCTGGCTGCGCGCGCGCATGCCGCTGATCGGCTCCCTGCCCTCGCCGGCCGCGGAGATCCTGAAGGACTTCGGCCTCGCCACCTTCATTGCGGCGGTGGGCCTGTCGGCCGGACCGGACGCGATCAAGCTGGTGAAGACCTATGGCCTGGCGCTGCCGGTGGCGGGCGTGCTGATTTCGCTGGTCCCGGCGACGCTGTCGCTGCTGATCGGCCGCTGGCTGAAGATCGAGGCGCCGATCCTGCTCGGCGCGGTGGCGGGCCAGCAATGCAGCACGCCGGCCATCATGGCGCTGACCAGCGCGGCGGGCAACAGCACGCCGGTGATCGGCTACACCATCACCTATGCGATCTCCAATGTGCTGCTGCCGCTGATGGGACCGATCGCGGTGGCGGTGGCCGGCTCGCTGGCGCATTGAAGACCGCGCCGGCCGGGCAAGTGCGCGCCGCGGCGGGCCCGACCGATTTCTCACGCAGCAGGAGCAAGGCATGGAGTGGTTGCACGGCATCTTCCAGAAGTCTCCCGAAGCGGCGTTGTTCCTGTCGCTGGCCATCGGCTACGCAATCGGCAAKATCACCTTCGGGCGCTTCCAGCTGGGCGGCGTGGCCGGCTCGCTGCTGGCGGMGGTGGTCATCAGCCAGGTGGGCGTGGAGATCGACAACGGCGTGAAGGCGGTGATGTTCGCCGTGTTCATCTATGCCGTGGGCTACGAGAGCGGGCCGCAGTTCTTCAACTCGCTMAACCGCAGCTCGCTGCGCGAGATCGCCATGGCGATCTTCATGGCGGTGGTGGGCCTGGCCACGGTGGTGATCCTGGCCAAGCTGTTCCACCTCGACAAGGGCCTGGCCGCCGGGCTGGCTGCCGGCGGCATGACGCAGTCGGCCATCATCGGCACCGCGGGCGACGCCATCACCAAGCTCGGGCTGTCGGCCGAAGAGGTGAAGGTGCTGCAGTCCAACGTGGCGATCGGCTATGCGGTGACCTATGTGTTCGGCTCGCTGGGCGCGATCATCGTGTGCGTAAACATCCTGCCGCGCTTCATGAAGACGGACCTGAAGACCGACGCCAAGAAGGTGGAGGCGGCCATGCACGGTGGCGTGGCGCAGTTCGGCCCCGGCCAGCGCGGCGCGCTGCCGCGCCTGGTGGGGCGCGTGTTCCGCGTGACCGGCGCGGCTGGCAAGACGGTGGCGCAGATCGAGACCAAGGGCGAGGACCTGGTCACGGTGGAAAAGGTGATGCGCGCGGGCAAGGCGGTCGAGGTCACGCAGGAGCTGGTGCTGCAGCCCGGCGACCTGGTCCTGATGGTGGGACGGCGCGACGCCATGGTGCCCACTGCGCTGGTGGTCGGCGAGGAGGTGGCCGAGCCCGAGGGCATGGGCGTGGTGATGCAGACGCGGCGCGCTGTGTTTACCCACAAGGACATGAACAACAAGTCCATCGCGCAGATCATCGGCATGGTGGAGCGCGAACAGCGGCACGGCGTGTATATCGAGCATATCGAGCGCTATGACCACCCGCTGCCGATCCTGCCCGAGCTGAAGCTGCAGCACGGYGACATCATCACCTTCTACGGCACCCCGGCCGACACCGCGCGCGCGGCCAGGACGGCGGGCTATGAACTGGTGCCGAGCGAGAAGACGGACTTCGTCTACTTCGGCGCCGGCGTGCTGGTAGGCCTGCTGATCGGCCTGCTGGTGTGGCGGGTGGGTTCGATCCCGCTGACGCTGGGCTCCGGCGGCGGCGCGCTGCTCTCCGGGCTGGTGTTCGGCTGGGCGCGTTCCAAGCATCCCATGTACGGCGCCATGCCGACCGCGGCCTGCCAGCTGCTCAAGGATTTCGGGCTGGCGGCCTTCGTCGCCATCGTGGGCATCAACTCCGGGCTGCAGGCAGTGACCACGCTCAAGCAAAGCGGGCTGACGATCTTCCTGCTGGGCGCKGTGGTGACGCTGCTGCCGCTGTTCCTGACCATGCTGTTCGGCCGCTACGTGCTCAAGTACGACAACGCGGCGCTGCTGGCGGGCGCGCTGTCGGGCTCKCGCAGCGCCAACCCGGCCTTCGGCGGCATCCTCGACAAGGCCGAAAGCCCGGTGCCGACGGTGCCCTTCGCCATCACCTATGCGCTGGCCAACGTGCTGCTGACGCTGCTGGGGCCGCTGGTGGTGGGCCTGGTGTAGCGCGCCGGCCTTCGCGTTCTTTCCTGTTGCCTGTTGCCTGTCGCCCGTCTCCCCTCTTCCGTTTCCGTTTCCGTTTCCGGTTCTCGGTTTCCGGTTCTCGGTTTCCGGTTCTCGGTTTCCGGTTCTCCGTTTCCGGTTTTCTGTTTMCGGACCAGTGCGGCCGGCGCGACGGYGCCGTCCCGGCCTGGCCCCTCGCCAACAAGCCTTTCCGTGGAGCAAGTCATGACCAAACCTGACCTTTCGCGCMACCMGTCCGGACGCGTGTCGCTGGCCAATCTCAACGAGTCGGACTACGTCAAGATCGGCCGCTCGATCCGCAAGCTGTTCGAGGAGTACGTAGAACAGTACAACAAGGCCACCGGCAACAAGGCGAACAAGGACGTGACGAAGAAGTAGGCCTGCGCTGACCCGCATGGCGCGCGGCGCGACGGCGGCGGAAGTGTCCGCATCCTCGCGCCGCACGGCTCTGGTATGGTTGGCGCTCCGCTTCCCGACGCTGCGATCCCGCCTGCAGTCCTAGCCTCATGCCAGCCTCCCTGTCCACCGACCTTCCTGCCCTGCTCTTGCCMGCGGTACCCGCCGGCTGGCTTTCGGCGCTGCCCGGCGGCATCGCCGCCGACCTGTGGTGGTGGCCCTCGCTGTTCACGCTGGCCKAATGGCTGATCCGCCTGACCATGCTGGTCTATGTGCCGCAGCGTCGCGCGCCGGCGGCKGCGCGCACCTGGCTGCTGCTGATCTTCTTCCTGCCATGGCTCGGCCTGCTGCTGTACGCGCTGTTCGGCCGCATCTACTATCCCAAATCGCGCCGCCTGAAGCTGCTGCGCATCAACCGCGGCATCGAGCGCGTGCGCGGCCCGCTGGAGCGCTTCGCGCCGGTGCAGCCGCTGCCCGCGGGCGTAGCCGCCGACGCCGCCGCCCTGATCGAGCGGCTGGGCTCCTACTGGCCCATGCAGGGCAACGCGGTGGAACTGATGGACGACTATGACGCCGTGGTGGCCCGCATGATCGCCGACATCGACGGCGCCGCGCGCCAGGTTCACCTGCTGGTCTACATCTACGCCGCCGACGCCACCGCGCGCGCCATGACCGATGCGCTGCTGCGCGCCAGCGCACGCGGCGTGCGCTGCCGCCTGCTGCTGGATGCGCTCGGCGCCCGCGCCGGCTGGCGCGCGTTCTCGGACGAACTGCGCCAGGGCGGCGTGGAGGTGATACAGGCCCTGCCGATGCGCTCGCTGAGCGCCGTGCTCAAGGGCAAGAGCGCGCGCTTCGACCTGCGCAACCATCGCAAGATCMTGGTGGTGGACGGCAGCGTCGGCTATATCGGCTCGCAGAACGTGATCGATGCCGAATCCATGCCCGGCCTGCCCAACGAGGAACTGGTGGCGCGCGTGACCGGCCCGGTGGCGGGGCAACTGCAGGCGTTGTTCCTGGCCGACCGCTACCTGGAGACCGGCGAGACCCCGGACGGCGGCTTCGCGCCCGAGAACTTTCCCGCCCTGCGCGCCGAGGGCACGCACACAGCCCAGATGCTGCCCAGCGGCCCCGGCTACGGCACGCAGAACGCGCAGATGGCGCTGGTGAGCATGGTCCATCGCGCGCGCGAACGGATCGTCATCACCACCCCCTACTTCGTGCCCGACGAGGCCTTCCTGCAAGCCCTGCAACTCGCCTGCTACCGCGGCGTGGYCGTGCACCTGGTACTGTCGCAACGGATCGACCAGCGCTTCACGCAGGCCGCGCAGGAGGCCTACTTCGGCGTATTGCTCGATGCGGGGGTGCTGATCCACTTGTACAAGCCGGCCTTCCTGCATGCCAAGCACGTGACCATCGACGACGAGGTCGCGATGGTGGGGTCGACCAATATGGATATCCGCTCGTTTGCCTTGAATGCAGAGGCTGCGCTGGTGATCTACGACCGCGCGGTCGTGGCGCGGATGCGGGAGATCCAGGAACGGTACTTCGCGAACAGCGCGCAGGTGGTGCGCGAGGTCTGGCAGCGCCGGCCGCTGCGGAGGCGGACCTGGCAGAATCTTTGCCGGCTGGCGGATTCGTTGTTGTAGGGTTGGGCGCCTTGGGGGCGGTTACTGATTTTAATTTTTGGTGTTGGATTTGGCATTGGATGCGGTGATATCCTAGCCTAATTATTTAACTTCGAAGTCAAAGGCTTTAAATTCAAAGGCTTTAAATTCAAAGTCAAAGGCTTTCGCTCCCCCGGAGCGACCTACTTTCTTTTCCCCGAAAAGAAAGTAGGCAAAGAAAGCGGGCTGCCTGGCCGGCAGGGGCAGAAACATTGGGATTTCTTGTGTTTCTGGTTTCGTCGTGGGGTTCTTGGTTCTGCGCGCATCCTGCCGTTACCGGTGCGGGCGGCCACTAAGCTCCGGGTCTTGTCGGTTTCGGGGTCAGACCTATGATGGCGGGCGCACTGCTTGTGCGGCCATCTGCCGTTACCGGCCTTGGCCACCACGGCATAGCACTGTCATGGTTTCGTGGTGGGCTTGGTGGACCGGGCCGCGGGTGCGCTGGGTTACTTCACTGAGCTCACACAGGGGCCACCGCGCCCACCGCGAAACCAGCGCCGTTCCCATGACGTGCCCATCCGCCCCGGTCGCGGCAGCAGCTTGACCTACCTGGGCCCACACCATCATGCAGCGCCACCACGAATCCAGCGGAACCACAGGCCCCACCACGAAACCTCCAGCCTCAGTAACACTGTTCGGCTCTGCCCCTGCCGGCCAGGCAGTCCGCTTTCTTTKCCTACTTTCTTTTCGGAAAAAAGAAAGTAGGTCGCTCCGGGGGAGCGAAAGCCTTTGACTTTGAAGTTGACTTTGACTTCGAAACACAAGCACCAACCGCAAGACACCAGCACACCAAGCCAACGCAGTTGAAGCGCAGGAGCCAACCCGCAAGCCACAAGCCACAAGCCCCTCCACCAAGAGCCTATACCACCGAGACTAACCCCTTGATTCTGTGGAAAAACACCAAATCAAGACCAAAACCCATCACCCTGCCCCCAAACCCCCATTCCCCATCCCGTCTAAAATACAGCCCTCMCCCCACCAACCAGAATTCCAAAATGCGTCTCCTCCACACCATGCTCCGCGTCGGCGACCTCCAGCGCTCGATCGACTTCTATACCCGCATCTTCGGCATGCAACTGCTGCGCCAGAGCGACAACCCGGAATACAAGTACCGCCTGGCCTTCGTCGGCTACGGTCCCGAATCCGAGACGGCCGTGCTGGAACTGACCTACAACTATGGTGTCGAGCAGTACGAGATGGGCACKGCCTACGGGCATATCGCGCTGGAAACCGATGACGCGGCGGCCGCCTGCGAGCGCATCCGCGCTGCCGGCGGCAATGTCGTGCGCGAGGCGGGTCCGGTCAAGGGCGGCACCACGGTGATCGCCTTCGTGGAAGACCCGGACGGCTACAAGATCGAACTGATCGAGCGCCACTCCACGCGCGACTCGGCACGCCCCTGAGTGGGCGCGTCCGTGCTGAACCGCCGCCCGCTGGACGGCACTGCCGTCAGCCTGATGGTGCTGCTATGCCTGGCCTGGGGACTGCAGCAGGTGGTGATCAAGGCGACCGCGCCGCTGATGGGGGCGGTGCTGCAGGCGGGCGTGCGTTCGGCGGTGGCTGCGTTGCTGGTGTTCGGCTTCGCGGCCTGGCGCCGCATTCCGCTGTGGAGCCGGGACGGCACGCTGGGCGCAGGGCTCCTGGCGGGCCTGCTGTTCGGCGCCGAATTCTTCTGCATCTTCGTCGGGCTCGGCCACACCACGGCTTCGCGCATGGCGGTGTTCCTCTACACGGCGCCCATCTTCACGGCACTCGGCCTGCATGTGACGGTGGCCGGCGAGCGGCTGCGCCGCGGGCAATGGCTGGGCGTCGGACTGGCCTTCTGCGGCATGGCGCTGGCCTTCGCCGACGGCATCGCCGCGCCGGCCGCGCATGGCGGCAGCACCTTGCTGGGCGATGCGCTCGGTATCGTGGCGGGTTTCCTGTGGGCGGCCACCACCGTGGTGGTCCGCGCCAGCAAGCTGGCTTCGGCGGCGCCGAGCAAGACCTTGCTCTACCAGCTGGCGGTGTCGGCGGTGATGCTGCTGGCGATGGCGATGGCCGCGGGCCAGCACCTGCAGGCGCGCGTGGATGGCATGGTGATCGCCAGCCTGTTCTATCAGTCGGTGCTGATCGCCTTCGCCAGCTACCTGACGTGGTTCTGGCTGCTGCGCCAGTACCTGGCGTCGCGCCTGTCGGTGTTTTCCTTCCTGACGCCGCTGTTCGGCGTCGCCTTCGGCGTGGTGCTGATGCACGACGCCGTCGGCATGCGCTTTGCGGTGGCGGCAGTGCTGGTGCTGGCCGGGATCGTGCTGGTCAACCGGCGCGCCTGAACGGCGCGCCGCGTTGCGGCTTCAGAAGCGGAACATCCCCAGCGCGTCGCGCACTTCATCCAGCGTGCGCTGGGTGATGCCGCGCGCCTGGTCCGTACCGTGGCGCAGGATCTCGAACACATGCTGCGGGTCCTTGGCCAGCGCTTCGCGGCGCTCGCGGATCGGCGCCAGCAGCGCCTGCAGCACGCCTTCGAGCCGGCGCTTGAGCACCATGTCGCCCAGCCCGCCGCGGCGATAGTGTTCCTTCAGTTCCGCCACCTCGTCGACCGCCTCGTCGAACGCATCCAGGTAGGTGAACACCACATTGCCCTCCACCTGGCCCGGATCGGACACCTTGAGATGATTGGGGTCGGTGTACATGCGCATGACCGCTTCCTTGATCTGCTCGGGCGTGGCCGCGAGCGGGATCGCATTGCCTTGCGACTTGCTCATCTTGGCCTTGCCGTCGACACCCGGCAGGCGGCCGAAGCGCGGGATCAGCGCCGMTGCCTCGGGCAGCAGCTCGCGCCCGACCTGATGGTTGATGCGGCGCGCGATCTCGTTGGTCTGCTCGATCAGGGGCGCCTGGTCCTCGCCCACCGGCACCACCTCGGCCTTGAAGCCGGTGATGTCGGCGGCCTGCGCCGCCGGATAGCACAGGAAGCCAGCCGGGATGTCGCGCCCGAAGCCGCGCGCCTGGATCTCTTCCTTGATGGTCGGGTTGCGCTCGAGCCGGGCCACCGTGACGAAGTTGAGGTACATCAGCGTCAGTTCGGCCAGCGCGGGCAGGTGCGACTGCACCGTGATGGTGGTCTTGGCCGGGTCGATGCCGACCGCCAGGTAGTCCAGCGCCACCTCCAGCACATTGCGCCGCACCTTGTCGGGATCGTGCGCGTTGTCGGTCATGGCCTGGGTGTCGGCCAGCAGCAGGTATTGCTGGTGGGAATCCTGCAGCGCCACGCGGCTCTTGAGCGAGCCGACATAGTGGCCCAGGTGAAGCTGGCCGGTGGGACGGTCGCCKGTGAGGATGACCTTGCGCCTGGGCGCCTGCGTTTCGCTAGTCATGGCATTTCCTTGGAGAGGTGTCGCCGCGCAGCGGTCCGGCGGGAATATGCGCCTGCCGGCCGGGCTGCGGCGGCTGGAGTCGGAATCGGTGGATGACGACGCGCCGCTCGCTTCAGCGGCGGCGCCAACGATGGATCGGGGTCAGGACGGCGCGCATCGTGCTGGCGGTCTCAGGCGGGCGGCATTTCGAGCTGGCGCGCCAGCCCGACATATTCGGCCACGGGCACCTCTTCGGCGCGGCGCCCGAGATCGAAGCCCAGCGCGTCGAAATCGACCTGGTCGCGCAGCATCGACAACGTATTGCGCAAGACMTTGCGCCGCTGCGAAAACGCCGCGGCGACCACGTCGCCAAGCACGGTCAGGTTGCAGGCCGGATAGGGCGAGCGCAACTGGCCATCGGCCTGGCGCGGCCAGGGAATCATGCGCACCACGGCGGAATCGACCTTGGGCGGCGGATTGAACGAGGCCGGCGGCACATCCAGCACATGTTCCATGTGATAGCGGACCTGCAGCATGATCGAGAGCCGGCCGAAAGCCTTGCTGCCGGGCTCGGCCACCATGCGCTCCACCACCTCCTTTTGCAGCATGAAATGCTGGTCGCGCACCTGGTCGGCAAAGGTGGCGAGGTGGAACAGCAACGGGCTGGAGATGTTGTACGGCAGGTTGCCGACGATGCGCAGGGGCTTGCCGGCCTCGTGCAGCTTGCCGAAATCGAAGGCCAGCGCGTCGCCGGCATGGATCGCCAGACGCTCGCCGTAGCGGCGGCGCAGCCGCTCTACCAGGTCGCGGTCGAGCTCGACCACCTGCATCTGCGGCAGGCGCTCGAGCAGCGGCTGGGTCAGTGCGCCCAGGCCCGGCCCGATCTCGACCAGGATGTCGCCGGGTTGCGGGTCGATGGCGCTGACGATGCCATGGATGATGCCGTCATCGACCAGGAAGTTCTGCCCKAATCGTTTGCGGGCCACATGGCCCTGGTGTACGTTGGAACGCATAGGTCTCTCGTCGGGCGTCAGCGGGTTGCCGCCGCCGGCACGGCGCGGGGGCGGCCGCCGGCGTGGCCGGCCATGGCAACGGCATTGCGGATCGCCTCGATCATGCTGCCGTGTTCGGCGCGGCCGCTCCCGGCCAGGTCCAGCGCCGTGCCGTGATCGACCGACGTGCGGATGAAAGGCAGGCCCAGCGTGATATTGACGCCGTGCCCGAAGGTGCCGTATTTGAGCGGCGCCAGGCCCTGGTCGTGGTACATCGCCAGCACGCAGTCGGCCGCGTCGAGATGGCGGGGCTGGAACAGCGTATCGGCKGGATAGGGGCCGCGCGCATCGATGCCGGCATCGGCAGCCTCGGCCAGCGCGGGGATGATCACGTCGATCTCCTCGTGGCCCATATGGCCGCTTTCGCCGGCATGCGGGTTGAGTCCGGTCACCAGGATGCGCGGGCGGTCGATGCCGAAGCGGCTACGCAAGTCGGCATCGATGATGGTGAGCGTCTCCACCAGCATCGGTACGTCCAGCGCGTCCGGCACGGCGCGCAGCGGCAGGTGCGTGGTGGCCAGCGCGACACGCAGGATGGCGTTGGCGTGGGCCGGCTGCGGGCCGGCCAGCATCATGACCACGCGCGCCACGCCGGCGCGCTCGGCCAGGTATTCGGTGTGGCCGGTGAAGGGCACGCCGGCATCGTTGATGGTGCTTTTCTGCACCGGCGCCGTGACCATGCCGGCATAGCGCGCGACGCCGTCMGCGCCGGGCGTGCAGCCGTCGATGGCATGGTCGAGCAAGGCCAGCACATAAGCGCCGTTACGCGCATCGAGCCGGCCTGCGTCGCACGGCACCGCCAGGGCGATGTCCTCGCACACCACGCTGCCGTCGGCCAGGCGATGCGCCCAGGCATGGCCCACGCCGAGCGCGGCCGCGCGCGCGGCCAGCAGGCGCGCGTCKCCGATCACATGGAAGCGCACCTGAGGATGCTGGCCGGCCAGCTGCAGCAAGGCGCCGACAGTGATGTCGGGACCAATGCCGGCAGGTTCCCCGGTGGTGATGGCTAGCGCGAGCGGCTTGGACATGACGCGGGTGCGGTCCGTCAATTCTCGKAGCGCTGGCGGTTGACGCGGTATTCCACGTAAGCCGCCTGGCGCAGCTGGCGCTGCCAGTCTTCATAGGCCGCGCGGATCTTCTGCTCGCGTACTTCGGCACGGGCGAAATCTCGCTGCTTCTCCGGAGACATTTCGGTCTCGCGGCGGTTGATGACCTGGATCAGGTGCACGCCGAACTGGCTGACCACCGGCTCCGAGACCTCGCCCGGACGCAGCCGGCCCATGGCCTGCTCGAATTCGGGCACCAGCTCGCCGGGCGACACCCAGCCGAGGTCGCCGCCGTTCTGGGCGGAGCCGTCCTGGGAGAAGCGGCGCGCGGCATCGGCAAAGTCGCCGCCATGCGTGATGCGGTCGCGCAAGGTGCTCATCTGGCGGCGCGCCTCGGCCTCAGGCATGTTCGGGCCGGTGCGGATCAGGATATGGCGCACCTGGGTCTGGGTGATGTGTTCGCCAGCCGCCGGGCTCGGCGATGCCGGCGGCGCGGTGCGCTTGGCCACCAGCTTKAGCACGTGGAAGCCGTTGGCGCTCTCGATCACCTGGGGCGCCACCGCGCCGGTCTGCATGTCGAGCACGGCATTGGCGAACAACGCCGGCAGCCGGCCGATCTCGCGGAAGCCCAGCGAGCCGCCCTGGGCGGCTTCGGGCGCGTCGGAGGACTGCGCCAGCTTGGCGAAATCCGCACCGCCCTGGGCCTGCTTGAGCAGGTCCTCGGCCTTGGCGCGCAGCGCGGCCTTCTGGGCATCGGAGGCATCTCCCGGCACGCGCACCAGGATCTGGGCAACGTTGTATTCGGTGGGACCGCTGGCGGCACTACCCTGGCCACCGCGCGCGGCAAGATAGTTGTCGATCTCGCCATCGTAGACCTGGATCTTGGAGTCCACTTCGCGCTCGCGCAGGCGGATCACCTGCACCTGCTTGCGCAGCTCGTCGCGGTACTTGGTCCAGGTCATGCCGCTGCGCTCGACCTGCGAACGCAGCTCGGTCACGTTCATGCGGTTCTGCTGCGCCACGGACTCGACCGCGCGGTCGACTTCCTGGTCGGTCACCTTGATGCCGGCTTCCTGCGCGGCCTGCGTCTGCACGCGCTCCATCACCAGCCGTTCCAGCACTTCGCCGAGCAGGTCGGCGCGCGCCGGCACCGGACGGTTGGCGGCGCGCAGCTGTCCTTCGATCTCGTCGGCGCGGTCCAGCAGTTCGCGCCGGGTGATCACGCTGCTGTTGACGATCGCCACCACCTCGTCCACCAGTTGCGAGCGCTTGGCGCTCGCGCCGGGCTGCGTCACGCCCAGGCGCGGCTGGCTCGGCGAGGGGCTGCTGTCGCCCGCCTGGGGCACGAAGATGCCGGTCGCGCGCTGCGTCGACGGCGCCTTGAGCTGGGCAGTCGCAGGCAGTGCGAAAGCGGCCAGCAGCGCGGCCAGCAGCAGGCTATTCCAGCCGGTCAGGCTGGACGGCAGGTTGGAGATCGCGTTGCTATCTTGACGTTTCATCATGGTCCGTCATTCGTAATGGTMGAGCTGGGATGGAATTACCGGGTTGGCGGTGACGGGCTCATAACCCGGCACGTTCAGCCGCAGCACATCCAGCGGATTGGAGCCGATCTTGGACAGTCCGCGGAACTCCACCTGGAAGAAGATGCGTCCGGTGTAGCCTTCCGTGGTATTGCGGAAACGCTGGTAGACGAGACGTCCCACCCAGCAGTCCGCTGCATATTCGAAACCGGCCAGGGCATCGACGAGCTGGCTCGCGTTCAGGTCGAACGCGACCCGGCCGATGCCGTAGGTGCGCTGGGTCAGCGGCCACTGGCTCGAGATCTCGAACTGGTCGATGGCGGTATTGTCCGTCACCGAGGTCGGGCGCCGGTAGCGGTAKCCGACGTTAAGCGTCTTGCGCGGCTCAGGCCGCCACGCGAAGGCGAGATTCGAATAGATCACGCGATCGCTGTCCGGGTTGTATTGCACCCCGGCATCGAGATAGTAGCCGCGGAACAGCTGGATCGTGGTGGCCGCCAGCAGGTCGGAGTAGCCGGCCTTGCCGATCGGGTCCGTGCCGTTGATCTGCACGCGCTGGCCGGTCAGGTCGAAGCGCTGCGCGATGGTGCCGCGGAAGCGCTCGACTCCGCTGCCCGCCTCGATCAGGCGCGTGGTCACGCCCGCCGTGATCTTGTTGTTGTCGGCGATGCGGTCATAACCGGTGAACGGGTTCTCGCTGAAGATCTGCCCGTAGCCGAAGTCCGACTGCACCGTATCGAACAGCGGGAACTGGCTCTGGTCGCGGAACGGCGTATAGACGTAGAACAGGCGCGGCTCCAGCGTCTGCACATAGTTCACGCCGAACAGCCGGCTGACGGTCGGCGCGTCGCGCTCGAAGGTCATGCCGGAGTCCAGGCTGACGGTCGGCAGCGACCGGCTCAGGTTGGTGGGCGATCCCGCGGCTACCGTACCCGGCTCCATCTGGTACTGGGTCACGTTGAACGACACCTTGGGCGTGACGAACCAGCCAGGGCGAACGATCGGATAGCTGATGGACGGCTGGATGAAGAAGCKGTCGCCCTGCGGTTGCTGCGTGCCGTCCGTGGTCAGCGGAATACGGAAGCGGGAAAAATCGGACTCCACCTGCACGTCGAAGCCGCCCAGATCGTATCGCGTGTAGCGACCGTTGATCTGCGGGACACGCTCGTACGATGGCTGGCTTGGCGCGAGCGTCTGGAATTTCTGCACCCGCGCGAGCAGCGAGAAGTCTTGCCAGCTGTAGGTGACGCCACCTTCCTGCACATACTGGCGTTGCGTCGCCTGCGTCACCGAGCGGGTAAGGTCGTCGGGATACTGGTCGTCCGATACCTTGTTGACGTTGACGTACGCGGTCAGCCCCTTGGCGATCGCCTGCGTGTGCTGGATCGAGTATKCCCAGCGGTTGGTCTTCGTCTTCTGGTCGTCCGGCAGGATTTCGGCGCGGATGCGCCCGGCATAGCCGTCGCCGACATAGCGGTAGTCGCCACCGAGCTGGAAGCCGCGCGAGCTGAGATAGCGCGGAAAGACAGTCAGGTCGCGGTTGGGCGCAATGTTGAAGTAGTACGGAGCCGTGAGGTCCATACCCGAGCGCGAGCTGTAGCCAAACAGCGGCGGCAGCAGCCCGCTGCGGCGCTCGCTGTTGAGCGGGAAGCTGAACACCGGCGCCGCCGCGATCGGCACGTTGAAGAAACGCAGCACGCTGCCGTAGGCGGTGCCCACCTGGCGATCGCTGTCGATATCGAGCTCGCGCGCGCTGAAATACCAGTCAGCATTGTCTGGCGAGCAGGTGGTATAGGTCGCGCGCTTGATCGTGGTGACGTTCTTGTCGATGAAGTCCATGCGCTCGGCCTTGCCCGAGCCGCCGGTCTGCTGGAAATAGTAGTCCGGCGACAGCATGTAGCCTTCGTTGGCCTCGACCCTGAGCCGGGCCTCCGGCCCCACCGCCAGCGAGCCGTCGCGCGCCACGCGCGCATTGCCGTGGACGAAGGCCTCGTCGCTGTCCTGGTCGTAGGTGAGCTTGTCGCCCTTGACCACGCCGCCGCCGCGCCGCAGCTCGGCATTGCCTTCGAGCTCCACGCCACGCTCGTTATAGCCGTTCATGCGGTCGCCCGAGACAAAGGTGGGCGGGTTCGCGTCGGGCGCCGACGGCTGGGCCTTGGTACCGCCCGGCTCGGCCAGGCGCGGGACCAGCTCGCCCGACACCGGCGGCGCCTCGGGCACCCGTTCGACGGCGGGTTCGGCCACCGGCAGGTCCGGAATGGCGGAACTCACCGTCTGCGCCTGCGCGCACACCGACCAGCCGGCCATGGCCAGCACGAGCGGGCGCAGTGCGCTGCCGGGCCGTCGCGCCGAGGTCTTGCTTGCCTTCTGAATCGGTKATCGTCGTTGTTCGGTCATGCGAGCGGGTCATGGGTCAGAGCGGCGGCGGCGGCCCAGTGGCCGCCAGCCGCCGCCGGAGCAAGCTTGCGGGCCAGTGGAAGCCCGCCCGGGGCCGCCCCGGGGCCCGGTGCTGGTCGGGTATTATACGGGGCATCCTATTCTCCCTTTCCGGCATGGCAGCTCTTCCTCTCGACCCGCGTCTCGACCAGCTCAAAGTCTGGGTATCCGGACTCGGTCCGGCCTGGTCCGTCGACCCCGCCTCCTGCGCTCCGGCTTCGGCCGATGCGAGCTTCCGCCGCTACTTCCGCGCCAGCACCGGCAACCCGGCATATCCGAGCGTCATCGTGATGGATGCGCCGCCCGCGCAGGAAGACTGCCGTCCGTTCATCCATGTCGCGTCACTGTTCGGCGAGGCCGGCGTGACCGTGCCCAAGGTGCTGGCGCAGGACCTCGGACAAGGCTTCCTGCTGCTGAGCGATCTTGGCAACACCACCTATCTGTCGCGGCTCGACCCGGCCAGCGCGCGCCATCTCTATGGCGACGCGGCCGCCGCGCTGATCCGCATCCAGGCGGCCACCCGCCCCGGCACCCTGCCCGCCTACGACCGTGCGCTGCTGCAACGCGAGCTCGACCTGTTCCCGCAGTGGTACATAGCCAGGCACCTCGGCGTCACGCTGACCGGCGCCCAACAGGAAGACCTGGCCGAAGTGATGCAGGCGCTGATGGCCAACAACCTGTCGCAGCCGCAGGTCTATGTCCACCGCGACTACCACTCGCGCAACCTGATGGTCCTCGATGGCGAGGCCAATCCAGGCATCCTGGATTTCCAGGACGCGGTGATCGGCCCCATCACCTACGACGCGGTCTCGCTGTGGCGCGATGCCTATATCGAATGGGAAGAGCAAGAGCAGCTCGACTGGGTGATCCGGTACTGGGAGCGCGCGCGCAAGGCCGGCTTGCCGGTGGCCGCCGATTTTGGCKACTTCTACCGCGACTTCGAGTGGATGGGCCTGCAGCGACACCTCAAGGTACTCGGCATCTTCGCCCGGCTTTATCACCGGGATGGCAAGGACGGCTACCTCGCCAACCTGCCGCTGGTGCTGAAATACGCCCGCCAGGTAGCCGGCCGCTATAGCGAGCTGCGCAAGCTGGTGCGCCTGTTCGACGCCCTCGACGGCGCCGAGCGCCCGGTCGGCTTCACCTTCTGATGGCCACGACGCAAGGCACGCCACCCGCCGTCACCCGCCGCGGCGAGTGGTGGGCCGGCGTGCGCGCGCTTGCGCCCATGCTGCTCGGCGTGGTGCCGTTCGGCCTGATCTACGGCGTGCTGGCGGTGAACGCCGGCATGCCCGCCTGGCTGGCCTGCGCCATGAGCGCGGTCGTGTTCGGCGGCGCTTCGCAGATGATCCTCACCCAACTGTGGGCGGCCGGCACGCCGGCCGTGCTGGTCGCGGTCACGGTGGCCATGGTCAACCTGCGCCATGCGCTCTACTCGGCCACCATTGCCCCGGCGCTGGCCCACCTGCCGCGCCGCTGGAAGGCGCTGATCGCCTACCTGCTGACCGACGAAGCCTTTGCCGCCATGACCCGCCGCCTGGCCGACGACGGCGAGCACCGGCGCTACCGCCACTGGTTCTTCTTCGGCGCGGGCTTCGCGCTGTGGGCCAGCTGGCAGGTCTCGACGCTGGCCGGCGTGCTGGTGGGCGCCCAGGTGCCGCGCGACTGGCCGCTCGATTTCTTCCTGCCGCTCACCTTCATCGCCATCATCGTGCCGGGCATCAAGCACCGCTCGCATGCCGCGGCGGCACTGGTGGCGAGCGCGCTGGCAGTGGCCTGCTTCGGCATGCCGCACAAGCTCGGGCTGATGGTGGCGGCGCTGGGCGGCATTGCCGCGGGCATGCTGCTGCGCGGCGGCAGCCACGGCGAGCGCAAGGGCGGCGCCACGGAGCCCGCCGCATGAGCCAGATGTCCCTGCTGCTGGTGTTCCTCGGCGCCGGCCTCGCCACCTTCCTGATCCGCCTGTCCTTCATCGCCGTGGAAGGACGCGTGCGGCTGCCGCCGTGGTTCCGCACCGCGCTGCAGTTCGTGCCGGCGGCCATGCTGTCGGCGCTGATCGCGCCCGACCTGCTGATGCGCGACGGGCAGCTCGCCCTCGGCCTGGACAATGCGCGCCTGCTTGCCGGGCTGGTAGCCATCGTGATCGCCGCCCGCACGCGCAGCATCGGCTGGACCATCGCGGGCGGCATGGCCACCCTGATCGGGCTCACCTACTGGCTGAACCACCTCCCGAAATGAACGCACGAGAGACCCCACGAGAGCCTGCCTTGAAGGCCATGATCTTTGCCGCAGGGCGCGGCGACCGCATGCGCCCCCTCACCGACAGCTGCCCCAAGCCGCTGCTGCCGGTGGGTGGMAAGCCGCTGATCGTCTGGCAGGTCGAAGCGCTGGCGCGCGCCGGCTTCGCGGACATCGTCATCAACCACGCCTGGCTCGGGCAGCAGATCGAAGACGCGCTCGGCGACGGCAGCCGCTTCGGCGTGCGCCTGGCCTACTCGGCCGAGGGCAGCGCGCTGGAGACCGCCGGCGGAATCGCCCAGGCGCTGCCGCTGCTGAGCATGGCGCCGGCACGCGGCGACATCTTCCTGGCGGTGTCAGGCGACATCTGCACCGACTACGACTACCGCGCCCTGCTGCCGCGCGCGCGCGCCATGGCCGGCGCGCCCCGCCCGCGCATGCACCTGGTGATGGTGCCCAACCCGCCGTTCCACCCGGGCGGCGACTTCGCCCTCGGCGCCGACGGCCTGCTGCTGCCCGCCGGCACGGCCGGTGCGCCGGACCTGACCTTCGGCAATATCGGCCTTTACGACACGCGGCTGTTCACCGCCATCGAACCCGGCCAGAAGGTCGCCATGACGCCCTACTACCGCGCCGCGGTGGCCGCGGGCCTGGCCAGCGGCGAACGCTTCGACGGCGCCTGGGAAAACGTCGGTACGCCGGCCCAGCTCGCCACCCTGGACACTGCCCTGCGCGCCAGGCCGGGCGCCGTCCCCGCGGCAATGCGCTGACCCGCCCCAATGGCGGCGGCGTAGAATCGAACCTGTTTCCCAATCCACGTGGCCACATACATGACCGCTCCCGATTCCGCCCTTCTTTCCGCCTGTCGTGACCGCCGCGCCCGCGTGCTGCAGCAGTTGCGCGCCGCCGGCGGCGGCGTGGCGATCCTGCCCACCGCGCCGGAAGCCATGCGCAACCGCGACAGCGACTACCCTTATCGCCACKACAGCTACTTCTACTACCTGACCGGCTTCACCGAGCCGGAGGCCGTGCTGGTGCTGGTGGCGCCGGCCTCCGGCCCCGACCGCAGCGTCCTGTTCTGCCGCCCCAAGCACGAGGAACGCGAGATCTGGGACGGCTTCCGCTACGGCCCGCAAGGCGCGCAGGCCGCCTTCGGTTTCGACGAGGCGCACTCGGTCGAGGAGATCGACGCGCTGCTGCCGCCGCTGTTGGCCAACCATGCCGTGCTGKCCTACCCGCTGGCCGCCGCGACCCGCACCGACATGCAKGTGCGCCGCTGGCTCGACAGCGTGCGCATGCAGGGTCGCGCCGGCGTGACCGCGCCGGCCACGGCACTGGACATCCGCGCCATCCTCGACGAGATGCGCCTGTTCAAGGATGCCGGCGAGATTGCCGTGATGCGCCGCGCGGGCGAGATCTCGGCACAGGCCCACGTGCGCGCCATGCGCGCGTCGCGCCAGGGCCTGCGCGAGTACMACCTCGAGGCCGAACTGCTCTATGAATTCCGCCGCCACGGCGCGCAGAGCGTAGCCTACAACTCGATCGTCGCCACCGGCGCCAATGCCTGCGTGCTGCACTACCGCGCGGGCCCCGCCGAACTGCGCGACGGCGACCTGTGCCTGATCGACGCCGGCTGCGAGCTCGATGGCTATGCCTCGGACATCACCCGCACCTTCCCTGTGTCGGGCCGCTTCTCGCCGGCCCAGCGCGAGCTCTATGACCTGGTGGTGGCCGCGCAGGAAGCCGCCATTGCCGAGACCCGGCCCGGCGTGCCCTACAACGTGCCGCACGACGTGGCCACGCGCGTGCTGGCGCAGGGCATGCTAGACACCGGCCTGCTCGATGCCAACCGCTGCGGCAATGTCGATGACGTGCTCRCCAGCGGCAGCTACCGCCAGTTCTACATGCACCGCACCGGCCACTGGCTCGGCATGGACGTGCATGACGTGGGCGAATACCGCGTGCCGGGTGCCGCGCCGGCGGAGGGCGAACGCCCCTGGCGTCCGCTCGAGCCCGGCATGGTGCTGACCGTGGAGCCGGGCATCTATGTGCGCCCGGCGCAAGACGTGCCGGAGCGTTTCTGGCATATCGGCATCCGCATCGAAGACGATGCGGTGGTGACCGCCGACGGCGCCTGTGAGCTGATCACGCGCGGCGTGCCGGTCAAGGCTGACGAGATCGAAGCGCTGATGCGCGAAACCGGAGGTGCACGATGATTGGCTGGCTACGCAAGGTCCTTCCCGCCGGCGGACGCGCCAACGCGCCGCGCACGCATCACCACGACCCCGCGCAACCGTTCGTGATCAACCTGTACGACGACCGCGTGGTGGTACACCGCCCCGACGGCCAGCGCGAGGAGATCGAATGGGACGTGCTCGAGCGCGTGGTGGTGCGGGTATCGAACCGCGAACCATGGGCCGGCCCGGCCTGGCTGATCCTGGTCGGCGACCGCGCCGCTGACGGCGCCCAGCGCGGCTGCGTGGTGCCGCTCAACGCGGTCAACCAGGGCGCGCTGGTGGAGCGCCTGCAGGCGCTGCCCGGCTTCAGCCAGCAAAAGCTCGACAACGCGCTGCGCGACGCGGCGGCCGGCAAGCATCGCACCGACGCCAATCTGTGGAAGCGCGGCGCACAGCCGGAGCCGGGGGCAGGCGATGCAAGCGATGCAGGCGATGCGCATGAGCCCGGCCAGCACTGACGGCGCCACGGGCGCGGATATCGCCATCGTCGGCKCCGGGCCGGTCGGCCTTGCGCTGGCCTGCCTGTTGCTGCGTGCCAGCCCCTGGCGCGTGGCACTGGTCGATGCTGCCACGCCCGCGCGCGCGGCGCGCGACCCGCGCGCCATTGCGCTGTCCCACGGCAGCCGCCAGTTGCTGGAACAGATAGGCGCGTGGCCACGCATGGTGACGCCCATCGAGCACATCCATGTGTCGCAGCGCGGCCGCTTCGGCCACGTCCGCCTGCATCACGACGACTACGATGTGCCGGCGCTCGGCTATGTGGTGCGCTACGGTGAGCTGTGCGGCGCGCTCGAACGTGCGCTGGCCGCCGCGAGCCAGGCCGCCGCCGGCGGCGAAACGCGCCTGGTGCGCGCCTACGATACGCGCATCGACCATATCGAGCAGCACGGCGCCGGTGCCTCCGGTGCCGCCGGTGCCGCCGGCGAGGCGGACGGCGTGCGCCTCGCCGGCCATGCGCACGACCGCCAGCCCGCCGCGTTTGCCGCGCGCCTGGCGGTGCAGGCCGAGGGCGGACTCTTTCAGCAGCAGCCCGACAGGCCGGCGCAAGGCGCGCGGGCGCAGGCCTTCAGGCGCGACTACCGCCAGACCGCGGTCATCGCCCATGTGGTCTGCTCGCGTCCGCAGCCGGGCTGGGCCTGGGAGCGCTTTACCGAAGAAGGGCCGCTGGCGCTGCTGCCCTACGAGGAACAGCACGGCGAGCCAGGCTACGCGCTGGTCTGGTGCTGCCCGCCGGAGCAGGCCGCGCGCCGGCTCGCGCTGCCCGACGCGGAATTCCTCGCCGAGCTCGAACAGGCGTTCGGCGAGCGCATGGGGCGCTTTATCGCCATCGGCAAGCGCCATGCCTTTCCGCTCGGACTCAACGCCGCGAAGATCACCGTGGACGGCCATGTGGTCGCCATCGGCAATGCGGCGCAGACGCTGCATCCGGTCGCCGGCCAGGGCCTGAACCTGGGGCTGCGCGACGCCTTCGCGCTCGGCGCCGCGCTGCGCACCGATTGCAGCCCGCAGGCCCTGCAAGCCTTCGCCGCGAAGCAGAGGGTGGACCGCGCCGCGACCATTGGCGTGACCGACCTGCTGCCCAGGCTGTTCGGCGTTTCCTATCCGCTCGCCGCGCATGCCAGGGGTGCGTCGCTGGCGGCACTCGCCTGCCTCGGACCGCTCAAGGATGCGCTGGCGCGGCAGATGATGTTCGGGATGCGGCGCTGACGGCGTTTTCCGGCTTGCCGCTGCGACGCGCGAGGCTCTCGCCTGCCGGGAAGACCGTGCCGCGCCATCCCTCCCCTGCCGATTATTTGCTCAAAACTTAAGCAACGCGCCTGGTTTGGCGGTAAAATCCTGCMCTCGCACATGCCCCTCGACACCGCCGAGCACCGTTTCGGCAGGGCATGCCATTTCCATTTTGTCTCGTTGCGGGCCGCCTTGCCGGCCCACGCCAGTCCCTAATTCGTCGCTATCGTGCAAATCGGCCCGCACCAGCTCCGCAACAACCTGTTCGTCGCGCCCATGGCCGGCGTGACGGATCGTCCCTTCCGCCAGCTCTGCAAGCGGCTGGGCGCGGGCTATGCGGTGTCCGAAATGGTCGCTTCCAACGCACAGCTGTGGAAGAGCGAGAAGACCATGCGGCGCGCCAATCACACCGGCGAGGTCGAGCCGATCTCGGTGCAGATCGCCGGCGCCGAGCCGGCGATGATGGCCGAGGCGGCACGCTACAACGTCGATCGCGGCGCGCAGATCATCGACATCAACATGGGCTGCCCGGCCAAGAAGGTGTGCAACGTCGCGGCGGGCTCGGCGCTGCTGCAGAACGAGCCGCTGGTGGTGCGCATCGTCGAGGCGGTGGTCGCCGCCGTCGGCGACCGCGTGCCGGTCACGCTSAAGATCCGCACCGGCTGGGACCGCCAGAACCGCAATGCATTGCGTATTGCGCACATGGTGCAGGAAGCCGGCATCAGCATGCTGACCGTGCACGGCCGCACGCGCGCCGATCTGTACAAGGGCGATGCCGAGTACGAGACCATTGCCGCCGTCAAGGCGGCGCTCTCGATCCCGGTGGTGGCCAACGGCGACATCACCTCGCCGCAGAAAGCGAAGCACGTGCTGGCGGTGACCGGCGCCGACGCCATCATGATCGGCCGCGCGGCGCAGGGCCGGCCCTGGCTGTTCCGCGAGATCGAGCACTATCTCGCCACCGGCGAGCTGCTGCCGTCGCCGGAGGTGGCCGAGATCCGCGCGATCATGAACGCGCACCTCGAAGACCATTACGAGTTCTACGGCGAGTTCACCGGCGTGCGTACCGCGCGCAAGCATATTGCCTGGTACACGCGCGGACTGGCCGGCGCCAACCTGTTCCGTCACCGCATGAACACCCTGGACAGCAGCACCGCCCAGCTCGCCGCCGTCAATGCCTTCTTCGACGAGCAGGCGCTGCTGTMKGACCGCCTGGTCTACGTGGACGAAGGCGCGGCCGGTCCGGACGCAGAAGAAGACGACCGCAACGGGTCGAACAACAACAAAAACGGGGAGTTGCTTGCCGCATGAGCCGCAACGCTATCGACCAGTGCATTCGGGACAGCCTGAGTGCCTATTTTCGCGACCTGGACGGCGAAGAGCCGTCGAATATGTACAACATGGTGCTCGAAGCCGTGGAACGGCCTCTGCTGGAGGCAGTGATGGCGCGCGCCGAGCGCAACCAGTCGCTCGCCGCCGCCTACCTGGGCATCAATCGCAATACGTTGCGCAAGAAATTGCAGCAGCACGGTTTACTTTKAAGTGTTCCCCACAGCCATGATCAAGCAAGCCCTCCTCTCCGTATCCGACAAGACCGGCATCGTCGACTTTGCCCGCGAGCTCAACGCGCTGGGCGTGACGCTGCTCTCCACCGGCGGCACCGCCAAGCTCCTCGCCGAAGCCGGCCTGCCGGTCACGGAAGTGGCCGACTATACCGGCTTCCCCGAAATGCTCGACGGCCGCGTCAAGACCCTGCACCCCAAGGTGCACGGCGGCATCCTGGCGCGCCGCGACCTGCCCKAGCACATGGCTGCGCTGGCCGAGCACGACATCCCCACCATCGACCTGCTGGTGGTCAACCTGTACCCGTTCCAGCAGACCGTGGCCAAGGATGACTGCACGCTGCCGGACGCCATCSAGAACATCGACATCGGCGGCCCSACCATGCTGCGCTCGGCGGCCAAGAACCACCGCGACGTSACCGTGRTSGTGGACCCSGCCGACTACGCGCCGGTGCTGGAAGAAATGCGCGCCAACGCCAGCAGCGTCGGCTACGACACCAACTTCCGCCTGGCCACCAAGGTGTTCGCGCACACCGCGCAATACGACGGCGCCATCACMAACTACCTGACCAGCCTCGGCGCCGACAAGTCGCACCAGGCCCGCAGCGCCTACCCGCAGACGCTCAACCTGGCCTTCGAGAAGGTGCAGGAAATGCGGTACGGCGAGAACCCGCACCAGTCGGCCGCCTTCTACCGCGACCTCAAGGGCTTCGACGGCGCGCTGGCCAACTACGTGCAGCTGCAGGGCAAGGAACTGTCGTACAACAACATCGCCGATGCGGATGCCGCGTGGGAATGCGTCAAGTCGTTCGACGCCGCCTACGGCGCCGCCTGCGTCATCATCAAGCACGCCAACCCGTGCGGCGTGGCAGTTGGCGCCAACGCGCTGGAAGCCTACGAGAAGGCCTTCAAGACCGACTCGACCTCGGCCTTTGGCGGCATCATCGCCTTCAACGTGGAACTGGACGAAGCCGCCGCGCAGGTGGTGGCCAAGCAGTTCGTCGAAGTGCTGATCGCCCCGTCGTTTACCGCCGGCGCGCGCGCGGTGTTCGCCGCCAAGCAGAACGTGCGCCTGCTGGAAATCCCGCTCGGCAAGGGCGGGAACCAGTATGACTTCAAGCGTGTCGGCGGCGGCCTGCTGGTGCAGGGCCMGGATGCCAGGAACGTGCAGCGCGAAGAACTGCGCGTGGTGACCAAGCGTCATCCCACGCCGAAGGAAATGGACGACCTGATGTTCGCCTGGCGCGTGGCCAAGTTCGTCAAGTCCAACGCCATCGTGTTCTGCGGCGGCGGCATGACGCTGGGCGTCGGCGCCGGCCAGATGAGCCGCGTGGATTCCGCCCGCATCGCCAGCATCAAGGCGCAGAACGCCGGCCTGACGCTGGCCGGCTCGGCGGTGGCGTCGGATGCCTTCTTCCCGTTCCGCGACGGCCTGGACGTGGTGGTGGACGCAGGCGCCACCTGCGTGATCCAGCCGGGCGGCTCGATGCGTGACGATGAGGTGATTGCGGCTGCGGATGAGCGTAATATCGCCATGGTGCTGACCGGCACGCGCCACTTCCGCCATTGATGCCCCGAGCCTGCCCGGCGACGCCGCCGCGCAGGTTCCCCCGGCCGCATCCAGAGGCTGTTTCGCAGCGCCCGCAAGCAGGGGCGCCAGCGAAACAGCCTTTGTCATTGCAGCGCGGCGCACAAGCTACAATCCCCCCATCTTCCATCTGCGCGCAAGCCGAGCCAGCCCCACACCCATGCGTATCCTCGGCATCGACCCCGGCCTCCGCACCACCGGCTTCGGCGTGCTTGAAAAGCACGGCAGCAAGCTGAGCTACATCGCCTCCGGCACCATCAAGAGCGACGGCCAGACCGACCTGCCGACTCGCCTCAAGACCCTGTTCGACGGCATCAGCKAGGTGGCGCGCACCTACGCGCCGGACTGCGCCGCGATCGAAAAGGTGTTCGTCAACGTCAACCCGCAATCCACGCTGCTGCTGGGCCAGGCGCGCGGCGCGGCGATCTGCGGGCTGGTGGGCAATGGCCTGCCGGTGTTCGAGTACACGGCGCTGCAGCTAAAGGTGGCGGTGGTGGGTTACGGCCGTGCCAACAAGGAGCAGGTGCAGGAAATGGTGATGCGCCTGCTGAGCCTGAACGGACGGCCAAGTTCCGACGCCGCCGATGCGCTGGGCGTGGCGATCTGCCACGCCAACGGCAGCAATACGCTGGGCGCGCTKACGGKACTGGCGCCCGAACTGGTGCGCAAGGGCATGCGCGTACGGCGCGGCCGGCTGATCGGCTGAGCATTGTGCCGCKGCGGCGCCAGGGCCGCTTACAATCGGCCGGTTGCCTGCCCGAGGATGCCAATGTCCCGCTCGTTCKCCAGCCCCCGCCTCCTGCGTTCCTCMGCTTCTTCCGCTTCTTCCCGCTCGCTGCGCCTGCCCGCGCTGCTGTCGGCCATTGCCGCGGCATTGCTGGCGGCC
>NZ_JBFTLQ010000114.1:0-19240 GCF_056396525.1 Cupriavidus sp. 05T41 | reverse complement strand
TGAATGCAATGGAGACGCCCGAGGATGGCTAGACCCGAGGTCATTACAGTAAGCATGCGTGAGTTAGACAGGCTCAAGACCGTTCAGGCGGTCGTGGATGGTCAATTGCGGCCCAGCGTGGCCGCCGAACGGTTGGAGATCACGGATCGCTAGACATGGATGTAGCGGCAAAGTTGTAATGTCCGGTTCGGGGGTGCGGACCAAAACTTGGACTACTTGGGGGTAGTTCATGTATTCGTCCGCACCCCCTTTTAGCAAAGCAGAAATGTCCRCTTGAGGGCCTGTCCATGGTATTCAGCCTGCCCGGTTGAATGCAATGGAGACGCCAGAGGAGTTCATCCCACTACAACGCGCTTCTCGCCTCACCGCCTGCKAAGAATGGCCGAGCCCACGCACGAAGGCTTCGCGCATATGGCGTCGATCGCGAAAGCCGCCGGTCTCTTTCGCGATCACGTCCAACCTCCACACCAGCGAGCCATTGCGCCTGGCCGCCGTTGGCTGTCAGCCCCGCGCTACATCGCTGCGGGCGACAGCGCCGAGGGCGATGCGCGCGGCTTGTGCGATCACGTCCTCCCTTGCCTTCGCGTCCTTCTGCGGTTGCGTGAAGTAGACCGCGACAACGACCGGCGCGCCGCCCGGCGGCCAGAGTACGGCGATATCGTTGGTGGTGCCGTAGTCCCCCGTGCCCGTCTTGTCGCCGCTCTGCCAGCCGGCGGGCATGCCGGCCTGGATCCGCCGCGCGCCGGTCGTATTGCCGCGCATCCAGTCCTGCAATTGCTGGCGCGCGGGGGCCGGCAGCGCGTCCGCCAGCGCCAGCTTGTGCAGGCTGTCCGCCATCGCGGCGGGCGTGGAGGTATCGCGCGGATCGCCGGGGATGGCCGTGTTGAGCTCGGTCTCCCAGCGATCGAGGCGGAAGGCATCGTCGCCGATCGAGCGGGCGAATGCGGTCACGTCCTGCGGCCCGCCGGCAAGCCTGATCAACAAGTTGGCCGCGGTGTTGTCGCTGTACTGGAGCGCGGCGCGGCAAAGTTCGGCCACCGTCATGCCTTCGCCGGCATGTTTCGCCGTGACCGGCGAGTAGGTCACGAGATTGTCTTTTGCATACGGGATACGCTGCGCCAGCAGCCCGTCCTGGCGGGTGCTGCGCGCCAGGATGGCACCGGCGAGCATGACCTTGAAGGTGCTGCAGAAGGCGAAGCGCTCGTCGGCGCGGTAGCGCAGCCGGCTGCCGTCGGAGGTGTTCAGCGCGGCCACGCCGAGGCGGCCGCCCGAATCGCCTTCGAGGGCGGCGAGCGTGGCTTGCGCCGCGCTTGCGTCGTGTCCGGCTGCCGCCCGGACCGGGCTGATCGCCGCCAGCGGCGCCGCGGCGGCGGCCAGCAACAGGCTGCGCCGGCGTTGGAAGTGAAGCATKGGATATTTTCCTGGCTTGGTAACGGAAACAAAGGGAAACAAAKGGAAAATTCTAACCGCCCGGTGTGCAACGGCCAGCACGTCCGGGATGCCACGTGCAGGTTTGGTCATGCCGCGCCCCGCCCCGGCAAGTACAATGCGGGACGCCTTTGCGGCCCGTCCGCGATTTCCGCCTCCGTCAGCTTCCGTCAGCCCAGTCAGCCCCTTTTTTCCTCGCTCCGATCCATGTCCAATCTCATCGTGCACGGTGGTACGCCTTTGCGTGGCCGCATCATCCCTTCTGCCAACAAGAACGCGGTGCTGCCCGTGCTTTGCGCCACGCTGCTCACGGCTGAACCGCTGCGCCTGCACGGCGTGCCCGATATCACCGATGTGCGCAAGATCCTCGACATCTTCCGCACCCTCGGCAGCGATGTGCGCATGGACCACGCCACCGGCACGCTGGAGCTGCATCATCGCGATACCCGCTTCGACGCGTCGAGCCACCGGCTGCCGGAGGAAATGCGCTCGTCCATCATGCTGGTGCCGCCGCTGCTGGCGCGCTTCGGCGTCGCGCGGCTGGAGGACAACGTCAAGGGCTGCACGCTGGGCGTGCGCGAGATCGACCCGCACATCGACGTATTCCGCCGCTTCGGCGGCCAGGTGGAACGTGCCGACGGCTCGCTGCTGGTGCGCAGCGCGGGCCGGCTCACGCCCACGGACCACTGGCTGGACTATGCCTCGGTCACTACCACGGAGAACTTCGTGCTGTGCGCGGCCGCGGCGGATGGCGTCTCCACCCTGACCAACGCGGCATCGGAGCCGCATGTGCAGGAGTTCTGCCGCTTCATGGAAATGCTCGGCGTGCGCATCGAAGGCATGGGCACCTCGCGCGTGACGGTACACGGTGGCAATGCCCTGCGCGGCGGCGAGTTCCACTTCGACGAGGATTTCCACGAGATCACCACCTTCCTGGCGCTGGGCGCCATCACCGGCGGCGATGTGGTGGTGCGCAACAGCGCGCCGGGCAATTTCCCGCTGATCGACCGCACCTTCGCCAAGTTCGGCGTGCAGATCACGCACGAGGACGGCTGGTCGCGCGCCACCTGCCCCGGCCCGCTGGAAGTGCAGACGCCTTTCACCAGCAATGTGCTGACCAAGGTGGAAGCGGCGCCGTGGCCCTACTTCCCGGTGGACCTGCTGCCGATCTTCATCGCGCTGGGCGTGCGCGCCAAGGGCAACGCCATGTTCTGGAACAAGGTCTACGACGGCGCGCTGGGCTGGACGGGCGAACTGTCCAAGTTCGGCGCCCACGTGTTCTCGTCCGATCCGCACCGCCTGATCACCTTCGGCGGCAACCCGCTGACGCCGGCAGTGGTGGAAAGCCCGTACATCATCCGCGTGGCGATCGCCCTGTTCATGGTGGCCGCCAGCATCGACGGCCGCTCCGAGATCCGCAACGCCACGCCGATCCGCCGCGCCCACCCGCGCTTCGTGGAAAACCTGCGCAGCCTKGGCGTGCACGTGGAGTGGACCAGCGAGGAGTAAGCCGGCTCCGGGCGGTGTTTCAGGGGTAAGCCGGCAGCGCCGCCTGGTCGCGCATGACKAAGCGGTCGCGGCCGTTGCGCTTGGCCTCGTACATGGCGGCGTCGGCCTTCTCCAGCAGCGATTCCAGCCGCGACGACGAAGGGATCTCGCAGACCGCGCCCACGCTGACAGTCACGCAAGGGTGCTCGGGCCAGCCGCCGTGGGGAAGCCTCAGCGCCCGCACCGCCTCGAGCAGGCGCAGGCCGGCGGCGCGGGTCTCGGGCAACGACACGGACGGCAGCACCGCGACGAACTCCTCGCCGCCCACGCGCGCGCAGAAGCCGCCGGGGCCGTCGCGCAACGCCCCGCTGATGGCGCCGGCCACGCGGCGCAGGCATTMGTCGCCGTGCACGTGGCCGTGCAGGTCGTTGTACTGCTTGAAGTAGTCGACGTCGATGATCAGGATGCCGACCGACGCCGCGCGCTCGAATGCGCCGGCCACCACGGCGGCCGCCTCGCGCTCGAAAAACCGCCGGTTGTAGGCACCGGTCAGGGCGTCCCGGTACAGGTCCGCCTCGATGCGCGAGAGCTTCTCCTCGGTCTCGCCCAGCCGCTCGGCCAGGCTGGAGTTCTCCACTGTCAGCGCCTGCTCGCGCGAACGGAAGCGCGTCACGTCGCGCAGGAATACGATGATCCCCACTGCCTGCCCTTTCAGGTTGCGCACGGATTCCACCGTCAGTTCGTAGTCCACCCGCGCTTCGGAGATCAGGTAGGAGCMGCCGCCGTGCGCGCCAGAGCGGCTGGCGGCAATGGCGTGCTGCCATGCCTGCGGCACGGGCTGGCCACGCCCCATGTCGGCCAGCAGGCCCCGCGCCGCCGTGTTGGAGTCGACGATGATGTCGTTGGCGTTGGCGATCACGCAGCCTTCGTGCAGCGTATCGAACACGCGCAGCCTGGCGTAGTGGCCCACGTCTTCCAGATGGCTGCGCAGTGCGCAGAACCACACGAGCAAGGTCATCACCGAAAACGTGGCGGGCGTCAGATCGCCGCCTAGCGCACCGGTATGGCGCGTCAGGTAGGCCACATTGGCCAGCAGCGGCAATGCCAGCCCGCAGGCCAGCACGGCACGGCCGCCGCGCGTCAGCCCGCCTGCCGGCACGCGCGCCGTGACCAGGAAATAAAGGCTGAGCAGCAACAGCAGGTAGGTGTACACCGCCACGGCGGCGTAGGCCGGGCCATGGGTGAAGACCGCGCCCGGCGGCGCCCCGCCCGGCATCAKGGCGATCGACGACCAGATCTGCCGGTGTTGTTCATTGGTGAAGACCAGGCCCAGCGTCACCGCGCTGATCACGGCGTGCATCGCCAGCAGCCAGTGCGGGACGACGGCCTTCGGCCGGCTCAGTTGCAGCATGGCGCAGAACCAGCCGATCGGCACGGCCATGATGCCGATGTACTGCAGCTTGGCCCACAGCACGCGCGTTTCCAGATCGGTGGAACTCAACTCGAGCAGGCGGCCACCGCTCCACAGCGCCGTGCCGCAGGCCAGCACCAGGAACGCCTTGACGGTGGGATCGTCCCGCCTGGTCCAGGCCACCAGGGCCATCGTCAGGCTCCCGACTACCGCAAAGGTGAGACAGAGGACTAAGGGGTACGAGGGCATTCGGCCGGTTCCAGGACGCCCGCCCGGCGGCAGCGCCGGTGGATGCGGCCGATTATAAGACGGCCCGCCGCTTCGCAGTCATGCGCCTGCAGCCAGGATGACGCCAGATACCGCAGATACCGCAATCGCTCCGGCCTGCTTGTCCCCGGGCCGATGCGAACCGGTTCAAGGAACCGGCGCGCATGCGCAATAGCCCGCGCCCTCCACGGTCCCTGCCCCTGCCCTGCCCTCAAAACCCCAGCTGCCGCGCCGCCAGGTCCTTCATGATCTCCTCCGAACCGCCGCCGATCATCATGACCTTGACCTCGCGGTAGACGCGCTCGCTCAAGGTGCCGCGCATGAAGCCCATGCMGCCGAGGATCTGCACGGCCTGGTCGGCGCAGAACTGCATGGCCTGGGTGGCCTGGATCTTGGCCATGCAGGTGCGCGCCACCAGCTGGGCGGGGTCGCCGGCCTGGTGCTGGACCCGGTAAGCCAGGTCGTAGACCAGGTTGCGCGCGGCTTCGATGCGCAGGGCCATGTCCACCAGCTTGTGGCGGATCACCTGGCGATCCACCAGCGGCTGGCCGAAGGTGTGGCGCTGGCGGGCCCAGTCGAGCGCTTCCTGCAGGCAGGCTTCGGCATAGCCATAGGCGCTGGCGCTCATGCCCAGCCGCTCGGAATTGAAGTTGCGCATGATGATCTGGAAGCCGCGGTTCTCCTCGCCGATCAKGTTGGCCACCGGAATCCGGCAGTTGTCGAAGCGCAGGTGGGCGGTGTCGGAGGCCAGCCAGCCCATCTTCCTGAGTTCGGTGCGCGTCAGGCCCGGCGGGTTGCCCTCCACCAGCAGCAGCGAGATGCCGCCCGCGCCCTTGTTGGCGGGGTCGGTGCGCACGGCGGTAGTGATGAAATCGGCCCGCATGCCGGAGGTGATGAAGGTCTTCTCGCCGTTGAGCACATAGTGGTCGCCGTCGCGCACGGCGGTGGTGCGCAGGCTGGCCACGTCGGAGCCGCCGCCGGGCTCGGTGATGGCCAGCGCGGCGATCTTCTCGCCGGCGATCACCGGCGGCAGCACGCGCCGCTGCAGCGCCTGGCTGCCGGCGGCGACGACCGGCGGCATGCCGATGGTGTGGGAGTTGAGCGAGGCATTGACGCCGCCGGAGCCGCTGCGGGCGAATTCCTCGGCCTGGATCAGGTGGTAGAAGATGTCGCCGGGCGTGCCGCCGAAGGCTTCGGGGTAGCCCAGGCCCAGCAGGCCGATTTCGGCGGCGCGCCGGTAGAGCGAGCGCGGGAAGGTGCCGGCTTCGTCCCACTCGCCGGCAAACGGCGTGATCTCGCGCGCGACGAACTCGCGCAGCGTGGTGCGGAACTGTTCGTGCTCGGGGGTGAAGTAATGCGGCAGCGGCGGCAGGGTCAGGAGGCTCATGCGGGATCCGGTCTGGGGCGGGTGGCTTGGATGGTCGAATGCCTTGGATGGCTCGAACATAGGCCGTGCCGGCGCGGTTCGTCTTGCGCTAAGTGGTCGGCCCGGATGCCTGCACTACGCCGCCGGCATGCCCGCGAGCAGCCGCGCCGATGCCTCCAGCCCGCCCAGGATGGCGTCCGCCACCTTCTGCGGAAATCCCGCCGGCAAGGCCGCGTTCACCTGCACGATCACGGCCGGCGTCTGCGCCAGCAGCCGGCCGATGATGGGCTCGGCATCCGGCCCGTGGAAGCACTTCGCCGCCATCGCGTTGAAATGCCGGCGCTGCACGTCCTTGAACAGATAGTGGCGGTTCTTGCCGGCCACGGCCATGGCCAGCTTGGCCTTGTGCCAGGACCACTGGTTGGCGCCGTTGCCCACCACCGGCCAGATCGACATCACGTCATACAACGGCGTCAGGCGGTAGCGCCCGCCCGGCAGCAGCCGGATGCTGAAGTTCTTGGCGTGCCCGTCCGGCGCGGCCAGCATCCAGAACAGGATCTGCGTGGCGAGGAAGGTTTCCAGGTCGGCGTCGGCATTGACGGACTGGCGCAGGATCTGCGCGATATCACGCATGCCCGGGCCACCGTCCGCCTCGTACTTGAGGTGCGGCGGCACGCCCAGCACCTGGCAGAAATCCTCCTGCGGCAGGCGCAGGATCCAGTTGCCCGAGGAATGCATCTGGCGGTCGAAGCGCTGCACGCTCAGCACCTTCTGTGCGCCGAAGTGTCGGATCTCGCTGTGCGCGGCCGGCAGCCCGAAAGCGGCCAGGATCGCCAGGCAGAGCCATTCGTTCTCGACCGAGGTGCCGAGGTCCGCGCGCTTGTTGCCGACCAGCCCGAGCGGCAGCTTCAGGATATGCGTGGTGGGCGTGGCGCCGTGGGGTTTCATCCAGCGCCCGCCGTGCCACAGCAGCGCGGTCTTCTCCTGCGCGCCGGCCAGCGAGATGCGGAAATCGTCGTCGTCCTGCGCGCCGGGCCCGGCGGGGCCCACGGTCTGGCGCAGCAGGACTTCGATATCGGCGTCGGACAGCGGCGTGCCTTCGATGCGATCATGGCCAGACGGCTGGCMGTTCTCCGCCAGCAGTTGCACGGCGCCCACGCAGTCGCGGCCGATGGCTTCGAGCAGGTCGAAGGCGTCCGTGCTGGCAGCCTTGAAGCGGGTCGCCAGGCGCTTGCGGATGGTGTCGCTGTCGGGCAGCAGGTTATCGAAGTAGTTGCGCACGCGCTCGCCTTTCAGCGGCGAGGCATCCACGCCGAACGGCAGCGACAGCGACAAGGGCCGCCCGGCGTCCGATGCCATCCAGTCCGGGTCGTACTGCAGCTCCATCTCGCCGCGCGTGGGGATGCGCCAGGTCCCGACGCGCTCGCCGTTGGCCCACAGCGACAGCGCGCGCGCATGTGTTCTGCGGCCCATGGCTACCACTCCACMGCGGGCGTTGCGCCGCCTGGCGCGTGCGGCGCGCCCCGGTCCTGCACCACCAGCTCCAGCCCCAGCACGCTGACCAGCGCCAGCAGCTGGTCGGCGCTGATGGTGCCCGGGTTCAGTTCCATATKGGAGATCCGGCTCTGGCTGACCGCCAGGCGCGCAGCCAGGTCGGTCTGGGAAAGCCCGGCGGCCCGCCGTGCCGATTGAAGCACCTGGCCCAACTGCGTGGCGGTGKATAGCTGTTGTTTCATGGGATGACTGCCTGGCGATCGGGTGCGGGTAGCGATGATATGCGTAATGTCACTTTACAAACAATATGGGTAATTTGCAAATACCAATATCGTGGGTATTAGTCATTTACGCATGTCATGCGTATCAAAAGAGAAGCCAGGCAGGCCCGAAGCCATGGCCGCGCCAGCCGTCAGCCACTTTCCGCAAGCCTTGCACGGACGCCTTGGCTACGCTTTGCGCTCGAAGCCAAGTCTGGTCGCGCGCCACATGGCCGCGCMCGCCTTCCCCCACGGAGATTCCGCATGATCGCCAAGCAGCCGCCCGCCACCATCGGCACCGCCCTGCAGGAAGCCAGCCAGCGCTGGAGCCAGCGCACCGCCTACTTGTGCCGCGAGCAGGCACACAGCTTCGGCGAGGTCGAGGCCGCTTCGGCCCGGCTTGCCTGTGGCCTGCTCGGGCTGGGCCTGCGCCACGGCGACCGCATCGGGGTGATCGGCCTGAACCAGATCGAATGGCTGCAGCTGTTCTACGCGGCAACGCGTATCGGCGTGGCGGTGGTCGGCCTGAGCGTGCGCTACCGCGACAACGAGATCGAGCACATGGTCAACGACAGCGGCATCAAGGCGGTCTTCACCGTGCCGCAAGCCGATGGCTTCGATTTTCTCGCCATGCTGACGCGTCTGATGCCGCGCATGCCGGGCCTGCTCAATGTCATCACCATCGACGCGCAGCCGGCGCAAGCCGGCATGCCAGGACTGTCGGCCCTGCTTGCCGTCGCGCCTGACGGGGCCGCGCTGCAGGCCGCCGAGGCACGCGTGGGGCCCGATGACCTGGCCATGGTGATCTATACCTCCGGCACCACCGGCCGGCCCAAGGGCGCGGGGTTGTCGCACCGCAGCCTGCTGGCGTCCGCGTGGGCGCAGGCGCGCCATGTGCGCACCGACGAGCGCGACCACATCCAGCTCGCCCTGCCCTTCAACCATGTGGGCGGTATCACCTGCGGGGTGCTGAACTACCTGCTCGGCGGCGGCACCTGCGAACTGGTGCCGGTGTTCAAGGCAGACACCGTGCTGGCCATGATGCGCAGGCACCCGCCCACCATTTTCTCGGGCGTGCCGACCATGGCCACGCTGCTGCTGATGCATCCGGACTCCGCCAGCGTGGACTTTTCCTCGGTGCGGCTGGTGGTGGTGGGCGGCGCCACCGTGGATGCCGCGCTGCTAGAACAACTGCAGGCGCGCATGCCGCAGGCCACGGTGATGAACCTGTATGGCCTGTCCGAATCGTCCGGGGCCATCGTGATGACACCCTGGAACGCGGCGCGGCAAGACCTGATGGACTCGATCGGCTGCGTATTCGACAGTGCAGAGGTGCGCGTGGTCACCCCCGCCGGCAATATTGCCGCGCCCGGGGAGATCGGCGAGCTTTGCTTCCGTGGCGCGGGCGTGTGCGCGGGCTATATCGGCGCCGCGGCCAGTGCCGACGGCTTCGGCGCCGACAACTGGCTGCGCTCCGGCGACCTGGGCTGCGTGGACAAGCGCGGCTATATCCAGCTCAAGGGCCGCAAGAAGGATATGTRTATCCAGGGCGGCTTCAACGTCTACCCCGCMGAGATCGAAGGCGTGATCGCGCGCCATCCGGACGTGATGATGGTGGCCGGCATTGGTGTGCCGGACCCGGTGCTGGGCGAGATCGGGCGCTACTACATCGTGCCGAAGCCGGGCTGCGACCTGACCGGCCCGGAGATCCGCGCCTATTGCGCGAGCCGCCTGGCCKACTACAAGGTGCCGCGCCAGGTGGTGCTGCGCGATATCCTGCCAATGACGCCGGCCGGCAAGATCCACAAGGCCGCCCTGCGCGCGGAGTGCGCGGCGGAACCCCGCTAGCGGCCCCGGCCGTCGGGGCCGGGCACGCCGCCCTGCGCAGCGCGCTCGCCGATCAGGGCGAGCTTGCGMGAGCCGGCAAAGATATCGCTCGGCTTGAGGCCATAGACCTGCCGGATCGAGTGGCTGAAGTGCGTGGAATCCGGGTAGCCGGTATCGAGCGCCACATGGGCCAGGTTGGAATCCTGCGTCACGTAGTGCAGCAGGCTGCGCGCGCGCTTCCAGGTGCGGAAGCTGCGGAACGGCGTGCCGATCTCCTCCTTGAACAGATGCAGGAAGCGCGAGAACGACAGATGCGCCGACGCCGCGCAGGACTCCGCCGTGGCGGTGGCCGAGGGCGCATCGCGGATGCGCTGCACCACGGCCTCGATGCGCGGGTCCAGCCGGCGCCGCGCCAGCGTTTGCCCGAAGAAGATCTGGTCGAAGCTGTCGGCCTGCAGGTCCACTTCGCGGCCATGCTGGCTGAGCCAGGCATGGGCMTGACGCACATGGCGCACGAAGGCGGGGTCGTCCACCGGCCCGGCCCGCCCGCGGATCACGGACGGCAGGCGCGCCAGGTCAATGCTTTCGGCCTCCAGCCCCAGGTCGCAGATCATGCGGTCGTCGCACGCCACCGAGTGCGGCATGTAGGCAGGCACCACCGCGAGATCGGTGGATTCCCACCGGGTGCCGTCCAGGCAGATGCGGATTGGCGCGCGCAGGGCCACGTAGACCAGCAGCCCGCCCATGGTGCGCACCGACGGCGAACCAAGCAGGCCCGCGTAGAACAGCCGCTCCGCCGTGACCCACATCACCCTGCCGCGCACGTCCGCGGCGCGCGGCGCCGTATCCGTGGCCGGCGGGCACGCAATGCCTTTTGCCTGCATCTGCATGTCCTTTTGTCTCCTGCCGGCGCTGTCCGCGCACCCGGGGATGCGTCGCCAGGCCGGCTTGTGTGTGGTGGCGCCGCCGCATGGCCGGTAGCGCAACGGGCAGCGTAGCCCGCGCCTGCCGCCCGCGTCTTGCGTCAGCTGGCTACGCCGCCGGCCTCATCGTAATGCTCCCGGTAGCGCTGACGCAACTCGAACTTCTGGATCTTGCCGGTGGACGTGGCCGGCAGCGCAGCCAGCAGCAGCACTGCCTTGGGCACTTCGAAGCCGCCCAGATGCGCCCGGCAGTGCGCATCCAGCTCGGACTCCGCTATCGCCGCGCCCGGCTTGAGCGTGACGAAGGCCGTCACCGCCTCGCCCCAGCGCGCATGCGGCAGGCCCACCACCGCCGCGTTGGCCACCGCGGCATGGCGCAGCAGCACCTCCTCGACCTTGATCGAGGGAACGTTCTCGCCGCCGGTCTTGATCATGTCCTTGATGCGGTCGAGGAACAGCAGCTGGCCGTCCTCATCGAGCACGCCGAGGTCGCCGGAGTGGTGCCAGCCGAAACGCTGGGCGCGCGCCGTGGCTTGCGGATCCTTGTAGTAGCCCAGCATCACATTGGGCCCGCGGAACACGATCTMGCCCGGCTCGCCGGGGCCAAGCAGGCGGCCGTCGTCGGCCATCACCGCCACTTCGTTGCCCACCGTGCCCACGCCCCACCAGGCGCCGAAGCGCCGGCGCTGCTGGTCCGCTTCGAAGATGGTCGCCGCCGGGTACATCTCGGTCTGCCCTGAGCACAGGATGAAATTCGGGCAGAACGCGTCCAGCAGCCGCAGCAGCAGGTTCTTGGGCAGCGGCGCCATGCCGTAGATGCACAGCCGCACGCTGGACAGGTCCGTGGCGGCGAACTGCGGATGCTCCAGCATGGCGCGGTACATCATCGGCAGCGCCACCACCACGCTGACGCGGTGGCGCGCCAGGTCCGCCAGCACCCGCGCCGGTTCGAAGCCGCGCGCMACCACCACCGCGTGGCCGCCCAGCAGGGCACTCATGGTGTTGCMGTGCTGGGCGCAATGGAACATCGGCAGCAGGCAGGTAAACACCTCGGGCGCCGCGCTGCCGCAGCCGGTATCGACCAGGTTGGCCATCAGCACCGAATGCACCGAGGCATGCGAATGCATCACGCCCTTCTGCGGGCCGGTGGTGCCGCTGGTGTACATGATCTGGGCAAGCTGGCCGCTGGCGATGTCCACCGTCGGCAGGGTGGCCGGCTGGCCGGCCAGCGCGTCCGCGTATTTCGTCACGGCGATCCCTGGCGCCTGCGCTGCCACCTCGCCGGCGGGCTCCAGCAGCACCACGGGAAGACCCAGTTCCGCCACCAGTTCGGCGATGCCGGGGCGCGCCAGCACCGAGGCATCCGCCACCACCCGCGTCACCTCGGCATGCTCGAGGATGTAGCGGATCGCGTCGGGCGCCAGCGCGGTGTTGACGGGCACCCACACCAGGCCCGCCTTCTGGATGCCAAGCAGCGCCACGATCATGGCGGTGGAGTTGTTGCACAGCATGCCCACGCGCTCGCCGCCGCCCATGCCCTGGCCCAGCAGGTAATKGGCGAACTGGTTGGAGGCCGCATCCAGCCCCGCATAGCTCAGGCTGTGCTCGCCCTCGATCAGCGCGGTACGCGCGCCGAAGCGCCGCGCCGAGCGGTGCACCACGTCCCCCAGCGCAATGCGGCCGATGCGCTCGCGCGCCTGTTCCGTTGCCGTGCTCATCCCTGTCTCCTGTTGTCGGTTGTCTGCTTTGCCGCATCCCGCGCGGCCTCGCCGCGGGGCCGGACTGCCCGTGTGCATCGGCGGCTGCCCCGTGATCGCGCCCACGGCCTGCCATGAGCTGCCTGCCATGAGCTGCCATGGCCGGAGCAGTTACCTCATCCGTGTTATTACGCACCGGGTCGGGTGCAGCCTATGCTTGGCCTGCACTTTCCAAAATTTGCTCTAGGCCCGCCACGTCGCTCACGCATCGTGGCGGGCTTCTTTTCTTCTGCTGCCGGCGCGTGCCGGGAGCCGCTACATCTTCGGCGGCGGCAGCAGGTCGCTGGCGGGGATCCACTTGTCGCCCGAGACCTTCATGATGCGGATGCGGTCGTTGCTCAGGCGGTTGCCGGCGGAAACATTGAAGCCCGGGTTGCCAAGCGGGTCCTGCGGCAGCTTGGTCGATTCCATGGCGGCGTTGAAGCTTTCGGCAGTCAGGTTGCGCCCGGCCTTGTCGGCAATGGTGGCGAAGGTGGTGTAGGCGTAGTAGCTGAACATCGAATACACGCCCGGGTCTTCATTGAAGCGCTTCTTGTAGGCCGCCGCCCATTGCCGGACCGCCGGGTTTGCATCGTCKGCATAAKGCAGCATGATGAAGGCCGCCGCATGCAGCCCCTCCATCGCCTTGCCGCCCAGTTGCGGCACCTGGTGCGAGTAATTGGCCGTGGTGCCGGCAAAGACCGGGTTGAAGCCGATCTTGCGTGCTTCCTGCACCGAAGCGACGTACTCGCGCATGGTGGACGCGTTGAACACCAGGTCGCAGTTGGCCGCCTTCAGCCGTGCCATCTGCGAAGAAAAATCCGTCGCGCCGCGCTTGTACGAGACTTTTTCCACCAGCGTCATGCCCTTGGCCTTGAGGTAGGCCGCCACGCCTTCCACCGATTCGCGCCCGTAGTCGTCGTCCTGATACAGCGCGCCGATGCGCTGGTAAGGCTTCTGCTTCATGAAGTAGTCCATGATCGTCATCGACATCAGGTAGTTCGACGGCCCCAGTGCGATCTTGTACGGGCTGGCTGGCTCGTACATATCGCGCGCCGCGCTCTGCGGCATGAAATTGAAGACCTTGCTCTGCAGCAGGAACGGCAGCGTGGCCATATTGGGCGCCGTGCCAAGATGGCCGACGACGGCGAACACGCCGTCCTGCGTGACCAGCTTCTGCGCCGCCAGCACGGCGCGCTTGGGCTCGTAGCCGTTGTCCTCCACCACCACACGGATCTTGCGGCCCTGCACGCCGCCGCGCGCATTGATTTCCTCCACGGCCATGGTCATGCCGTTGCGCGACTCCTTGCCGTAGTTGACGATCGGCCCCGACATGTCGGTGATMAGGCCGAGCACGATTTCCTTGTCGTTMACGCCGCGCGTCTCGGCGCCGGCCCCGGCGCTGAGCGCCAGCGCCACGGCGGCGATGGTGGTTTTCCAGATCATGGTGGTCTCCTTGTGTTGTCGTTGGCTTGCGCTTCTTCGCTTCAATGCACGCTCTGCGGCGGCTTGGGTCCCGGATGGATGGCKGCTGGCACGGCGAACTGCCCCACCCCGGCCGGCAAGGGCGGCGGCGCGGACGATGGCGGCAGCCAGCCCGACAGGCCCGGGCCGCCCTGCCCGCCCCCGGCCAGCCTGGCCAGCCTGGCCAGCAATGGCGAAATGTCCCAGTAGTCATAGGGGTTGCCGCGCTCCCGGGCATAGCGCTCCATCCCCGCCGCGATGCGCGCCAGGCCGATGCGGTCGGCCAGCCAGACCGGCCCGCCCAGGTAATCCGGGAAGCCGTAGCCGGCCGTCCATACCATGTCGATGTCGCCGGGCCGGCAAGCCACGCCCTCTTCCAGCAGCTTGGCCGCTTCGTTGACAAGCGGATAGATCAGGCGCTCGACGATCTCCTCGTCGGCAATCTCGGTGCGGCGCGGCGCGATGCCGTGCGCGCGGCCCAGCGCGGCGCAGATGCGCGCGGCCTCCGGGTCCGGCACGAGCGTGCCGGCCGGGTAGCGGTAGAAGCCCGCGCCGCTCTTGCAGCCAAGCCGGCCCAGCCTGTAGAGCGTGCGCACCACCGCGCGGTAAGCGGGATCGGGCGGCAGGCCGCCGGCCTTGCCATACTCCAGCACGATGCGCGCGGCCACGTCGATGCCGGCCAGGTCCAGCATGCGGCATGGCCCCATCGCCATGCCGTAGGCCTGCATCACCGCATCCAGCCGCGCCGGGCTGACGCCTTCCATCAGCAGGAACTCGCTCTCGCGCAGGTAGGCCTCGGCCATGCGGTTGCCGATAAAGCCGAAACACACGCCGGACACCACCGCAACCTTGCCCAGCCGGCGCGCCAGCTGCATGGCGGTCGCCAGCACATCGGGCGCCGTGGCCGCGGTACGTACCACCTCGATCAGCCGCCCGCCGTTGGACGGGTTGCGGAAATGCAGCCCCACGAAATCCGCCGGCCGCCCGCTGGCCTCGGCCAATACCTCCACATCCAGCGTGGAGGTATTGGTGGCGATGATGGCGCCGGGCTGGCAGATGCGCCCAAGCCCCGCATGGACCTGCTGCTTGAGCGCCATGTCCTCCACCACCGCCTCGATCACCAGCTCGCAGCCGGCCAGCGCGCCGTGGTCCAGCGTGCCGGCGATCAGGCCCATGCGGCTGGCCACCTGATCGGGCCGCAGCCGCCCGGCGGCGACAGCCACGTCATACTGCGCGCGCACCGATGCCAGGCCACGCGCCAGCGCAGCGTCGCTGGCCTCCACCAGCGTCACCGGCAGGCCGGCATCGGCCAGGCTCATGGCAATGCGGCTGCCCATGGTGCCGGCGCCCACCACGCCGGCGGTATGCAGGGCGCGCGGCGCCATGCCAGCCGGCAAGCCCGGCACGCGCGCGGCCTGCCGCTCGGCGAAGAACAGGTGGCGCAGCGCCTGCGACTKCGGCGATGCCACGCAGGCGGCCAGCAGGCGCGCCTCAACCGCCTCGCCCTCGGCAAACGGCAGGTTCACGGCGGCGTCCACCGCCTGCACGATGGCTGCGGCGGCCGGATAGCGCCCGTGCTCCTCGCGCGCCCGCCGCATGGCCTGTGCGAAGAAATCGTCCGGCAAGCCMGCCGCACTGGCGCGCCGCGCGGACAGCCGCCGGGCGGGAGCCCGCCTCTCCAGCAAGGCCTCCAGGTAGTTCAGCCCGACCGCCAGCGGCTCGCCGGCCACCACGGCATCGACGATGCCGGCGGCCATTGCCGCTTCGGCATCCAGCATGCGCCCGCTCAACATCAGGTCCAGCGCCAGCGCCGCCCCGCAGGCACGCGGCAGCCGCTGCGAACCCAGCGAGCCCGGCAGCAGGCCCAGTTTGATCTCCGGCAGCCCCACGCACGCACCCGGCAGTGCCACGCGGTAGTGGCAGGCCAGCGCCAGTTCCAGCCCGCCGCCCAGCGCGGTGCCGTGCAGCGCCGCCACTACCAGCCGCGGGCTGGCCTCGATGCGGGCCAGGATGCGGTTATACGGCCCGGCATCGAAATCCGGCGCGTCGAACTGCGCGATATCCCCGCCGGCAACGAAGGTCCGGCCGGCGCACCAGACCAGCAGGCCGTCCAGCCCKGCGTCCGCTTCAAAGGCAGCCACGCACGCATCCAGCCCCGCCACGGTGGCCACCGAGAGCGCGTTCACCGGCGGATGGCTGATGCACATCAGGCCGATGCGGCCATGCCGGACCAGGCTGACGGGGCCGTGCCTGACGGCCTGGCCCGCGATGCCGGTGTTTCCCATGCTGCCTGCCTTGCTCATCGCGCCTCCTGTGAGGGCTAGTGCTTCAGCGCTTCAAGCCACCTTGGCCGGATACATCGACTCGATCAGTTCGCTGTACTTGTCATTGACCAGCTTGCGCTTGAGCTTCATGGTCGGGGTCAGTTCCTCGTCCTCGGCACCCAGGCGCGTCTCCAGCAGGCGGAACGCCTTGATCTGCTCCACGCGCGCGAACTGCTGGTTCACGCGGTCGATCTCCTGCCCCACCAGTGCGATCACCTCCTTGCTGCGGCACAGCGAGCCGTAGTCGGAGAAATGCACGTCATGCTCCTGCGCCCACTGCTCCACGTTGTCCTGGTCGATCATCACCAGGCAGCTCAGGAAAGGCCGGCGGTCGCCGATCACCACCGCGTCCGTCACGTAGGGGCTGAACTTGAGCTGGTTCTCCCATTCGGAAGGCGTCACGTTCTTGCCGCCGGCCGTGATGATCAGGTCCTTCATGCGGTCGGTGATATAGAAATAGCCATCCGCGTCCACGCGGCCCACGTCGCCGGTGCGCAGCCAGCCGTCCACCATCGTCTCGGCCGTCTTGGCGGGCAGGTTCAKGTAGCCCATGAAGACCTGCGGCCCGCGCACCAGCAGCTCGCCCTCGTGCGAGATCTTTACCTCGGTATGCGGCAAGGCAATGCCGATGCTGCCCGGGCGCATGCGGCCCGGCGGGTTGCAGGTGGCCGCGCCGGTGATCTCGGTCATGCCCCACAGCTCATGCAGCTCGATGCCCAGCGCCATATACCAGCGGATCAGGTCCGGCGAGATCGGCGCGGCGCCGGTCACCGCCAGTTGCACGCGATTCAGGCCCATCATGCGGCGCACATTGCCCAGCACCAGCGTGTCGGCCAGCCACAGCTTGAGGCGCGCGCCTAGKGACAGCCGCCGCGCCTGCCCGGGCCCATGTACGCGTGCCCTGCCGGCCGCCAGCCCCCAGGCGTAGGCGCGGCGCTGCAGGCMGRTAGCCTCGCGCACGGCGATGGTMACGCTGGAATACAGCTTCTCCCACACGCGCGGCACCGCCAGGAAGGCATCCGGCTGGATCTCGCGGATATTGTCGAAAATCGTGTCCGGGTTCTCCACGAAGTTCGCCACCGCACCGCACAGGATCGCGTAATACTCGCCGAAGATCCGTTCCGACACATGGCACAGCGGCAGGAAGGCCATGCGCTCGCCGATGGTAGTGGCCGGCATGAACTCGCGCAGCGTCAGGCAACTGCGCAGCACATTGCGGTGCGACAGCATCGCCCCCTTGGGCCGCCCCGTGGTGCCGGACGTGTACACCAGCACCGCCAGCGCGTCGGCGCTGCCCTCGGCCCGCATGGCCGGCAGCCAGCCCGGCTGCMGCGCGCGCGCCTGCCGGCCCAGTGCCAGCAGCGCGTCAAGGCTCATCACGGCGGCATCATCGAAGCCGGACAGCCCCTCCATGTCGAACACCACCACGCGGCGCAGGCCCGGCAGGCGCTCGCGCACCTCCAGGTATTTGTCGAGCTGCTCCTCGTTCTCCACGAACAGCACCACGGAGCCCGAGTCCTGGCACAGGTATTCCACCTGCGACGGCGCATCGGTGGGGTAGATCCCGTTCACCACCGCGCCGGCCGTGAGCGCGCCCAGGTCGGTCCAGACCCATTCGCGGTTGGTGTTGGACAGCACCGAGACCACCTCGCCCCGCTGCAGGCCCAGCTCCGCCAGCCCCGCGGCCACGTCCGCCACGATCTCGCCCACCTCGCGCCAGCCATAGCTGCGCCAKATGCCAAGATCCTTCTGCCGCATCATCACGGCATCGCCGCGCACCTCCACCGCATGCCAGAACATCTGCGGCACGGTCTGGAACGCGGCTTCGGACAAGGGCTGCATGGTGTGCGCGGCTGGTTTTGCCATGGGCGGTTCTCCGAACGTCMTTAGAGGTTGYTTCAAAATGAAGCGAAGCGGTGCTGGCCAKGGCGGAGCATGAAATCCGGATCGCACTGCACACCGCCTGCCGGGCGCKGMCGCGGACAGTACAAAGCGGTACGGCAAGGCCGCGCAATGACGCCAGGATCTTGTTGAAACAACCGCTAGCGCCAGGTCTTGCGTTTCTTCCAGCGCCGCTCCCCGCGCACGCCGCTATCCTTCATGCCGAGATAGAACTCCTTGATATCGTCCTTTTCGCGCAGCGCCGCGCAGGTATCCTCGGCCACGATGCGGCCGTTCTCCAGCACATAGCCGTAGTCCGCCGCGTTCAGCGCCATATTKGCGTTCTGCTCCACCAGCAGGATGGTGGTGCCGCGCTCGCGGTTGATGCGCACCACGATCTCGAAGATATCCTTGGTCAGCTTGGGCGACAGCCCCAGGCTCGGCTCGTCCAGCAGGATCAGCTCCGGCGCGGCCATCAGCGCGCGCGAGATCGCCAGCATCTGCTGCTGCCMGCCCGACAGCAGCCCGGCATCCTGCGCCGCGCGCTCGCGCAGCACGGGGAAATAGCCGTACACCGCCTCCATGTCGCGCGCCACGCCGTCGCGGTCGCGCCGCGTGTAGGCGCCCATCAGCAGGTTGTCGCGCACGGACAGCAGCGGGAACACCTCCCTGCCCTCCGGCACATGGCTCAGGCCACGCCGCACGATCTGCGCCGGGTCCAGCCCGGCAATGCTCTCGCCCTTGAAGGCGATGCTGCCGCGCGTGGGATCCAGTACACCGGATATGGTCTTCAATATGGTGGTCTTGCCCGCCCCGTTGGCGCCCAGCACGGTGGCGATGCTGCCCGGYGCCACCGCCAGGCTCACCCCGCGGATCGCCTTGACCGGCCCGTAGGCGCTCTCCACATTGGCCAGMGCCAGCACGGGCGCCGCCAGCATGCCGCGCAGCGCGGCGGCGTCGTTGTCGGTAGCGGCCAGCTTCATGCCGCCCTCCGCAGCGAAGCCACATCGTCCACCGTGCCCAGGTAAGCCTCGATCACGCCCGGGTGCGCCTGCACCTCGGCAGGCGTGCCCTGCGCCAGCACCTGGCCCTGGTTCATCGCCAGCACGCGGTCAGACACGCGCGACACCAGGCTCATGTCGTGCTCCACCATCAGCACGGTGATGCCCAGCTCGCTGCGGATATCGCGGATCCACCAGGCCATGTCCTCGGTTTCCTCCACATTCAGCCCGGACGAAGGCTCGTCCAGCAGCAACAGGCGCGGCCCGCTGCACAGCGCGCGCGCCAGCTCCACCACCTTGCGCACGCCGTAAGGCAGCCCCGCCACCAACGCATCGCGGTGCGCCTGCAGGTCCAGCAGCTCGATCATCT
>NZ_JBFTLQ010000113.1:0-19407 GCF_056396525.1 Cupriavidus sp. 05T41 | reverse complement strand
ATGAGAAGGTCGGGGGTTCGATTCCTCTCTTCGGCACCAAGAATATCAAGGGGTTACAGCGTTTTCGTTGTAGCCCCTTTTGCTTTGGGGTTACGCCGGGGTTACGGCCCCGGTGTATCGCCATCTATCTCGGCACAAGCAGTGCTGCCGGGCAGCATCCCTCCACCGATCTCCTGAGGGCAATGTGAGCCGTCACAAAATCACGCAGGAAGAGCTCAAAGGGTTCTMCCTCGAAAAGTACAGCAGTCTGGCCAAGTTTTMGTATGGGCAGTGGGCGAATCTGATCTCTCATCGCTCGATGCTTTGGAAGCTTMCCCAGCAACCGGCTGCCTCCAGCGTAACAATTCCGCAGGCGATGACCGATGCTTTTGTAGCAGAGACGATAACCGCCCTTCTTACCAACCCTCTAGGAGGTTTCCACACCTCTCCAYGGTTCATCGGCGGCGGAAGTCCGCTGAACACAGCATCGATCAGGTTACGCATTCAGCCATACACAGGCCCGATGCCCGCCCCATCTGGGAATATCAATGGCGATCTATTCGGTACCCTTGATGGCGTCCCCCTGGGGCAAGCCACCGTTGACGAAAGCCAAGCGCATACAAGACGAGTCCTACTTGAGGTTGACATTKACACGCCAAATGTCGAACTGATTAGAGATTTCGCAATGTGGCTTAGACAATGGCGCACGCTTTCGCAGGAGCCTATCCAGGGAACGGAGCCGACTGCCTCCATGGCTTGGGCCCAGACCACTATCAAACGCTGKATTGACATTCGTCTCGTAGCCTACATCGACCTCAAACTGATCGGGAAACTCTACCAGAAGGACTTCGGGGCCGACGCTCTGCGACGCCTCATCTTCCCCAAGCACAGTGAGGGCGAGTGGGCGGCGGCCKAACGCAAGCAGAAGAGATTGTGTACGGAGTTCTTCCGGGGGGACACCCTTGACCTGATGGGTCGCCTTGCCTTCAATGAAGGACGAGGTTCGGTACCAAATTTATAGGAATTTTTTGGTTCTACACCCATGACCGTCGAATCAGCATGATTTCGCCTACGGGAACAGCAGACCTCTGCCTTTCCCATCACCAAGGAAGATCATGTATTCGACAAGTTCCCAATCAACCACCAGCAGCACTCACACTGCCCTTCTCACGCAGGAACTGCCTGGCGCTGCACGCCCCAGCATCAAGTCATCAGTGGAACCCCTGACCGGTAAGGCTCAGGCCCTAATGACCCGCCAGGAGGCCGCAGCCTACATCGGCGTTCAACAGAACACCCTGGCGGCCTGGGCTTGCACCCAGCGGTATGACCTGCCCTACGTCAAGGTCGGTCGCAACGTCCGCTATCGCCAGCAAGACCTGGACGCATTCATCATGCGCAACACCCACGGTGTCGACGCCGGCGCCATCACGATGGGAGGCGCCAATGTCTGACGCCCTGTTCCCAAGTTTTTTCACGGAAAAGCTTTCCAAATCCGTCGACCTGGCTGCGAAACTTKACATTGCCCCCTGGCAAAAAAAATGCTGCAAGGGGGAGAAGTACACGCGGCAAGATTGGATCGCCACGATGCAGCCCTACGTCGCAAGCGTTATGTGGCTTGCTTCCCACTTTGCCGTGAACGGCGCCGATTGTGCAAGGGCGGCGTATCAGAAGCTGGGTGTGGAACGGAAGGCGCTCATTCAGATTGGCTATGAGGTCGTCTTTCTGAACCTGCACCGGTTTGAGCCCCGCTGCGCTTACATCMGCCCCGACATGTTCGTCGGCGTGGACGTGAAGGAAGGCGAGTTTCCGGTCCGGACCCTGACGAATATGCGTCTGGGCACGTACCTGCGTCTCACCGAGATGGGCGGGGTGGCAGCATGAGCGATATCGTTCTCGACCGCGATGACGCTGCTGCCGTGATTGAATCAACTATCGAGATCAGCGCCTTCCGGTCCAGCCATGACAATGTGCCTGTCGCCCAAAAGATGACGATCTCGCAGCTCGTGGAGCGCTTCAGCAAGCCGCAGGCCCTGGCAGCCAAAGGTGGGCCTGCCTGGTCGCCAGCCGTCTATCAGCCAGGCGCAAACCGCTCCCGGACTGGTGTCCTGGCGGTGACGGCGTTGGTCATGGACATCGATGATGGCACGTCCATCGAGACCTTCAAGGAGCGGCTGAAGGGCTACGCCTACTATTGGCATACATCGTACAGCCATACGCCCGAACATCCGAAGTATCGGATCGTGGTGTTTCTCACCAATCCGGTGCCGGCTATGCATTGGCCGGATCGCTGGCGTCGTGCGCAGGCGTGGATGGAGGGGCATCTCGATGAATCGACGAAGGATGCGTCACGCATCTACTACATGCCGAGCCATCCTGTTGGTGGGCAGCACTTCGATTGTGAATATGTTACCGGAGCGATTCTGGATATCGATTCGCTCCCTGCCGTGCAGCATGCGCCTGAGGAACACAAGAGCACGCCCGCCGCTCGTCCCTTGACCCTGGTACCCAAGATTCCTGATGGGCAACCTGCGAGGCCTATTCATACCCCGCATCCGGCATTCGACGATGATGGTGAACACGGTCTTGAGGAAGTGATTAAGCGGTGCCACGCGATACGGGATATTGCTAAGCCAGCGAATCAGCCTTCTGTTTCCGAGCCCCTGTGGCGGGCCATGATTTCCAACGTCGGGCGCTTCGCCGGTGGGAGTGAGTTTGCCCATGCGGCCAGCCAGCACCATCCCGAGTACGACGAGGGAGAGGTCGGCGCTCGCATCAAACGCCACGTAGCCGAATCCGGGCCAATTACTTGCACGGAGATCCGTCGGTGCGGCTACACAGGCTGCCCCAGCGGCGGCTGTGTTTTGCCTAGCGGAGCTCCAACCAGAGCGCCTGCAGGACTTGCCACGTGGCCGGCCGTTTTTACGCCGAAGGAGATCCCGCATCCGGTGCTGCTTCGCTCGTTCCTGGCTGGCCGGTTCAAGGAGGGGCTGGTGTATGCGAACAGCGAGTTCCATCGCTATCGTMAGGGTGCATTCGAGCAGTTGGATCAGACGGCCGAAGTCAGCAAGGCTCTCAGCGATCACCTCGGTCTAGCCGCGACGGCTCCTTTCATCAAGCAACTGGTAGAACTGCTGATGATGCAGCAGGCGGAGACGGGTGACGGCTTTGCCCCGAATTTGAATTACCTGTGCCTCACCAACGGTACGCTGAATCTGACTTCTTACGAGTTGGAGTCGCATAGCCCGGAGCATCGGCTTCGCACCCGACTGGATGTTTCCTGGCTGCCCGAGGCTACGGCTCCGCGGTGGCTGGCCTATTTGCATAGCGTGTTCGAACAGGATCCAGACATGGCCGAGAAGATTGCCTTCCTTCAGCAATGGGTGGGCTATCTGCTCGTGCCTGATGCCAGTCAGCAGAAGATGTTGTGGCTTGTTGGCTCGGGCGCCAATGGCAAGTCGGTGTTCCTGTCTATCGTGACAGCATTGGTTGGTCAGCAGAACATCTCGAATGCGATGCTCGATAGCTTCCACTTGCCCTATGTTCGGGCTGAGCTGGACGGCAAGCTGGTCAACATTGCAGGAGAKATGGCGGCGGACGTCATGATCAACGATGGATTCATCAAGGCGATCGTGGCCGCAGATATGATCGAGGCAGCCCGCAAGTTCAAGCCGTCGTTTTCGTTCCGGCCCTTCGTCCRTCTGATGGCGGCGACGAACAACCTGCCAAAGACGAATGACCTGACCCACGGTTTCTTCCGCCGGACGATCATCCTCATGTTCAACCGGCAATTTGCAGTCAGCGAGCAGAATCCTAACTTGGTCAATCAACTGCTGGCCGAGCTGCCTGGCATTCTGGTGTGGGCGATTGAAGGGCTGCGCAAGCTCCGGGGGCAAGGACACTTCACCGTGCCACCTTCATCGGAGGCTGCGCTCGAGGTATACCGCGCAGAGGCCAATCCGGTGCACATGTTCGCCGAGGAGTGCTTGGTTCCGGCACCCAATGGTAGGGGTATGCGCGTCAAGGACATCTTCCCCCTGTTTCAGCATTGGGCCAGTCGATTCGGCTTTCAATCCCGAAACCTTAATACATTTGGCAAGGCACTCGGTGCCCTTCGTTTCGAGCAGAAAAAGTCGAACGGGACAATGTACTGGAAGGTGGCTGCGACCCACGCTGCGAAAGACTATGCGTCGCTCAACGCGGATATCAACTACGATACCGGCACGCTTCCTGCGAATGATGCAGGCGATCCAAGAATAAGTGAGTTGGCTGCCAAGTACACGGTGTGATTTTGCCGCTGTTCTGCACGCGCAGGGGTGGCAGGGCGGGTAACAGGGTGGGGAGATTTTGGCATCCCACCCTGACAATTTTCTTTTATATATCAGCCATTTATGATCTAAAGGGTGGGTAGGGGTAGGACTTCTTGGAAAGGTCAATAAAAAAATGGTTAGAGCAAGCTTGGTTATGTGGATGTTCTGTATATAGCTTAAAGTAGCTGTACGAATCCCACCCTCCCCCCCCAAGCATAAGAAACAGCACGCATGACGCGCCTTTTTCAAGGGTAGGGAACTCTTGCCTCCCCACCCTGTTGCCTCCCTGCCCCCACCCTGTTCAGAGCCGAGAATAGCACTATGACTATGTGTGGGAAGGCTAAGCCTGCGGGCCGCCTGACCACCAGAAGTGCCGATACAATGCACGTTGGATTCACGCCCAGCCCTCCATGCTCAAACCTGTCGCAACCCTTCGTATCGAACTGCTCCACGTCAAGCCTCTGGTCTGGCGTCGCTTCGTTGTCCCGGTGGACATACAACTCCCCAAACTCCACAAGGTGATCCATGCTGTGATGGGCTGGGAGGACACTCACCTGCACGAATTTGACTTCAACGGCGAGCGGTTCGGTGTACAGGACAAGGACGCCTCGGATGAAGTACTGCGGTCGGAGAAGGGCGTTCGCTTGAACAGTGCGCTCGGCTCGGCCACCGAGTTCGAGTACCGCTATGACTTCGGCGATGACTGGCTGCACCGTGTCGTTGTCGAGTCGATTGGCCACCCGGATCTKACCCTGACTCTGCCAGTCTGCCTGGCTGGCGAAAACGCTTGCCCTCCGGAAGACGTTGGCGGGCCACACGGTTATGAGGAATTCCTGGTAGCTCTCCAGGACAAGAGCCATGCACAGCACKATGACTTCCGAGGTTGGGTGGGCGGCGTCTTCGACCCGGCTGGCTTCGATGTCAACGCAGTGAATGCGAGGCTGCGGGCAATTCGGTAGTGGGGTGAGACTGGGCGGCGGAAGGTCGAGGCCTGTGATTTGGGGAGAGCGCAAGGCGCGCCAAGGTATGATCGCTCACATCCGGCTTGCCGTGTGAACCGCATCAGCCTCTCCTGACGTTTCAGGTAAAGTCCAGGTTCACTCGTACGGTCGAACGGGGGTGAATCCCTTCATTTTCGAGGTTACATGCTGTGGAAGTACTCTATAAGCAAAGTGAAGTAGAACTGGTTCTGGCGGCATACCGAGACATCTTTCCATCGATCAACGAATCCTTGGCGAAGTATTGGGGGCTGGGCAGGGAACGCCCATGGTCCTATGTCACCACGGATTTCCATCGGGCAACCTGCGAGCAACTGAAGCTATTGCATGATCGCACCCAGGCCATCGATGCAATGGGACTGGCGACGGACGCAAAAGGCGCAGCACTACGCGATGCCTCGATCGCGTGCGGAGTGGGGTTCAGTATGGGCATCTGCCCCTGGACGGACAACCTGCTACTGAATACCTACTCTCCCGACAAGGACAGCCTCACAATTCTCCTTGGCCACGACTGGTACCCGATAGTCGTCGAGAGTCGGAATCGATCCGATTCGCCTATGAGAAACAGCGACGCGCTGCATTACACTCCGAAATACATGCCGGCTGCGCCGCAGGCAATCTTCGATGGCTCGACCGTCGGGCTGTTCCTCAACCTGTATCCCGACTACCGACCGCCGGGCAACGGAAAGTGTGGGTCACTGCGCAACTACGGTATCAGCTACGAAGAGTGCCTCGATGGCTTGGACTCGATCATCGCCGTCGTCAGCAAACGCTTCAAAACAGTACGCATGATTTCCTGGGGTGCCAACGTCTGGACGGCCCTGAGAGCCCGAGTCCGTGGTGTCTCTCCGCTGGCCCTGATGGCGCATGCACAAGCGATGTCGGGTGAGATCCTAGCCTTTGAATCCTCTGGCAAGGAGATTCAGTATTTGCCGATCGCTCATCCGAGCCATCCTGGCAACTTCTATCGAGCGGCACACTTGATGCACATCAGACKGGGTTTTGGGGCGATGGGTCTTGGGTTACCGGCAAGTCAGCAATCGGCTAGAATCGCCTGAACAAAAAAAGTAATCAGGGGTCACATGTCGCAGCCGCTGTTGCTGGTGGATTTTGAAAATGTCCAGACAATTGACGTTCAGCACATCCCGCCGGACTACCAGATTGCCATCTTTTGCGGCGCCAACCAGAAGAGTGCCTCGCTCGATCTGACAGCCCGGTTGCAGGATCTGGKGTCACGGGTTCAGTGGCATCGGGTCTCGGGCAYCGGCAAGAACGCACTGGACTTTCACATTGCATTCCATATTGGCCGTGTTCTTGAGCGCAAGGAGGCCAGCGAGTTCATCATCCTGGCCAAGGACACGGGCTACGACCCGCTGGTCAAGCACATCGGCTCGCTAGGCGTGCCCTGCAAACGGGTTGGTGTTGTCGGGGAGATACACAGGACTCCGGCCACTCCGACCGTATCATCTCCAAAACCAGCGCCGAAAGCATCATCCCCGCCTAGTGCCGATCTCGAACGTGTGAAGGCGAATCTCACCAAGGTGCTGAAGAACAAAAGGCCAAGAAAGCGGGCAACGCTGACCAAGCATATGAGTACCCTATTTGGCAACAAGCTCACGAAGGCGCAGTTGACCGGCTTGGTCGACGACATGTTCCGCCGAAAGATGATCTCCGAAGCCAACAACGCCATCAGCTATCACTTCTAGCCAACAGCATCACCTCTTCATGACAGATACGATATTCAGTCCACAGGGCTTCGAACTACGCACCGGCTCTGTCAATCCTTTGCTTCCCTTGCTATTCCGGATCGGCGTCGTCGATGGTGCCGCTTCTGGCATGCAGGTCATCTACGTCGGTATGAGCAGAGACGGCGCCAAAGCCCCGTTCGCCAACTACGACGACAATCTGCGGAGGATCCGGGACGGCCGAGCACCAAGGAATGGCAAGGGCTTCCGCCAGATACATAGGGATATCGATATGGCGCTGCGGGAAGGCAAGTCAGTCGTGATCGAACTGGTTCGGAACGTGGACACTGACACCGAGCCCCTTGCCGCTGCGAAGAAGGCGTTGCAGCGGCAACATCTATTAGGCGGCTAACGATCAATCTCGCGTCAAGACCGAAAAGAAGGGGTAGCGCATATGCCACTAACCACGAAGKGGATCTGTGCACAGATCCTGGGAAGCCTTTCAACGTACTTGAATTACCGAGACGATCAGGATATCAGTGACTGCAAGGTCGTGATCAATCATCTGTTGAGGAAGTTCAGCGAGCCTGCATATAGGACTGACAGAAAATTTTGCTCGACTCAGATTCGCCAAGATCCGTTTCAGGTGGCAGTTTATGATCACGCTGTTCCCGTCAATGTCATCATGAACTGGTTGCTTCGCATCGATAACGCACGGAGCTTGGATGTGAACGCAGTTAACATTGCCGGGCTCGAGAGGGTGCTGAAAGCCAATCTGTTCTTGGTGAGGATTACGAAGGAGCAAGATGACTCGTTGACGGAACTCGATCTTCGTGACAGGATGCCAACCGACAATTGGAGCCCGTCACTAGATGGATTCCACTTGCCTTGGGACCGTTACGAAGCGCTGGGAATAGACATCGTCGAGTGCGACGGCCCAACGTTCCGCCGTCCTCGCAAAGCCAAAACAGTCTCTACCAAAAAGCGGGGCCACCAGTAGCCTCACAAAGGCGGGGGTGTCGGCCTGCTCGACTTCCTCACTCGATGTATTCGACGGCTGTGGGATGCAACTCCAGGACATACCCAGCCCGAAGCACACCGACGATTGAACGTGGCGTAAGCACGGCCAACTGCACCGCCTTCGGCCTGGCTTGCTTACCCAACCTGATGAATCGCATCACGAGCCACCCATATCCAACCTTCCGACTCCGGAACTTTTCCCTCGGGCGGTATAAGCTTGTCGGGCCGACATGAGAATAGATGGGCGATTAGCGCACACTTTAGCGCATCGTGCGTGTCATCCGGGTGCGACGGAAGACGATAGTGACGCAGCTGCTCCTGGAGCGTTTTCGAATTTTTGCAGGCCGCAGGGTAAGCCTCAATTATGGTAAGGGCCTTGCGATCTGACCACACTCCAATGCTTTGAAGATGAGGGGTGAATTTAGCCAGCACATGCATCCCCTTTGTTGCCTGGCTACCTATCATGTCTTTGATGGCAGAAAGAGGCTTCAAGCCCTGACCAAACAGGAATTTTTCTGTCTGACGGAACAAATATGAGTTGTTAGCATGCGTGCCGATTGACTCCGCATAGCCCTGTCGCGTAGCTAGCCGAATAAGATCTTCGGGAAATCCTAAAGGGGTATCGATGGCGAGGGTGACCTTGGTCATGCTTGCCATTTCAGTTTTACACAATGCGAACAGCGAGGCTACCCACTCCGCTGCGCAGGTAGCCGTCTGGATAGAATAGCTGAGATTGCCGCGCCAAGCCTCTCCGACCATATGAAGATCACTGTTTAAGATAATGATGGCGTCTCGGCTACGCCTATTGGCGTCGCAATTCCACCCACCAACATCCCATCCTATGTAATACGCAGGGTTCTGAGTAGCGACTGTCATACCGACGTAGCAGAAATTATACAGAAATCGGATTTCAGGTATGGACAGCAATGTTCGACGCAGAGCCATAGATTGGCTGTTCCCTGCACCGCCAAATTGAGCGAGAAGCGCAATCAGACCTCATGACCAAAAATTTCTCCCGCACGTCGGCGAAACTGGGCAAGCGTTGTCCGTGTAGCCTGTTCATCAGTAAACGCAGTTAAAGGAACGAATTCTCGATACATTCTATACCCGGGAACCTTCTCGGTCGTAACMAGTTTTMCGTGCTCGGGGTATGGCATGCGATTCMAAACTCGGTCATACCAATTGAATGGCCCTGCGGCGGGTTCATCGCAGCGAATAAGGCTGATAGCAAGTTCACTTCGACTGACTTCCACTGGCTGCATTGCTGCATTGCTCTTCGTAGAGAACCMCGTATCACTACATATTTGTACATCAATCAACAAATCGCCTTTGCTATGCTGGTGCACGTAATCTTCATGATCTCCAGAATGCCGAATCCAGAGAGCTGACGCGTCTAACAGCGGCAATAGGCGGCTTCCGGAGTCATCATTACGCTCCAATATCTGAAAATCACGCGATGCCATATTCCGCCAGCAATGATGGTAGGGAATAGCGTCAAACTCCTCACGGATAAATCCAAGGAGTTCAACGATGCGTTGTTGATAATCTGCCAGCAAGCGGTAGGCCTTGCGGACGTCCAGCAATGCTGCATCGAGTGATATGGTCATTGATAAAACCTCCACATGTCAAAGGATTTGCCTTCAGCGCTAATGTGCGCTGGCGCTAATGTAGCCAATGGCGTGAGAGTGGAGCGGGTGGCGACGGGAGGGGCCATAGGACTGAAATGGTGGAACGAAAAACCTGTAATGTGGCAGTGATGGAGATCAGTCAGCCATCTGGGCGGATGGGTGCGAATACCATGCCAGGCAAAGGCACTACCTATATCGTCGATAATTCGTTGAAGGCCGTTGCCATAACCTTGTGAGTTTCGCACCGCCTGTCCGAGAGATTGGTAAACATCCCCCCAGCTACGGCATATAAGCTCAAATTCGGGGACAGCCGCCGATCCATCACGATTTAGGGCTGAAATAATCTGGCCCTTCAATGCTTTTTCCTGAGCTGGTGAATACTCTATCATCCCTCCAATTGTCAAGAGGGTAACGTTTTCCTCCCCTAGCTCGTCGCTCTCCCACCCCGCCAAGAGCTCACGTGCCAACTGATCTGCGTACTGTTGCTCTAAGAAATCATGCCGTTTAGCTTCKACAACAACTCGCCGAGTGCCACACGTMAGGAGTACATCGGGTTCGACACCGTTTCCATTCAGTCTCCACCACGGCCAAAACGCGATTTCATCTAATGGTGGAAGATCTAGTGACAGCAGATGCGAAAAGAAAGCGACAAGCACCGTGTCAGGCAAGTAGGATAGTCGCTCAAAGACTGTGGCGGTCAGGACATCTTCCGCACCCTCAGCCTCGCCCAGCTTTAACGTGATGCCTTCCAAGCCGGTACCACGCTTTTTCCCATTGAGAACTGCGTTGAGCATAAAAATGCTATCGTTTGAATGGATTAACACCTACGGACTGCATCGCCGCGCCCTCTGAAAACGCCTCGGTCGTCGCTCGTAATCGGCATAATAGGCCCGAGCTTGCTTCTATCCTCTCCGCATGGAAAGTCAGATTATTCCGCTGCCTTTTTCTGAAGGCGCTCACGAATGGCTTTTAAATCGATCCGTTTTCCACCAACAATAATCCTGCTGCTCTCATGCGGCTCTTTCAATGGAACTTCGAGTAGGCGGAGAAGGAGATCGTCAAACCAATCTCGGTCATCGGCGGCACGGACCGCATACTCCCAAAAGAAGGGCAAGTTTTCCCGGAAATGCCAGTCTGGCACATCAAGGACTCCCCTGGGTAAATCTAGTGCCTTTTCCAGTCGTCGTGCTCTTTCGTCAGTGAAATCGGTTCCTGATCCATTCGCCAAGTTACTCACTTCGGTTGGGGAGATGTATCTGCCAGCCTCTCGCATCAATCCCACAAGCATTGCTTGGAAGCCATGCCCATACTCCTCATTGAGATGATTTAGATTTAATTTCCTATTTTCCCGCAGTTGCGCCTCTGCATTACGAATAAATGAGGCAGTAGATGGCATGGCGTTCCTCCTTCGACGAATTACTCGTCAGCAGTTAGGGCAGGAGAAGCTCCTGCGGCAATGGTCCCCGTTGGGGCTGACCCCGTTTTGAAGTGGCATGTCTTCTTCGTTGTCCAAGCATAGAACCGGCCCTCTTCCAGTCGGCGAGCTGACGTACGATTGAATGTTATGTGGCTCAAGCTTTCTTGCCCAGCCCCGGGGCGCCACCCTGGACCACCGTCACATAAATGGACTTCAGCGACGCGGCCTTCACTGACGTATGTTTGTAATTGATGAGCTGGCTCAAAAGCTCGTCATAGTKCTCGGTCGATGGGTTTCTCAAAAACTGATGGAATGCCGATACCGTCAGTTCCCTTACGGTTTGACTTTTGGGCGTTGATGGCAGTTCTAGCTCCCAATACCGTGTCGCACGTGCGGCCTCGACATTGAATCGACTCTGATCAAGTTTTCGACCTGGCTTTACCAACGCGATGGCATTACTCTCGTCGATGCTGGTCTTGAATGGCGTGAAAGACTCTACCCACAGGGCTACGTGAGCAGCAGTAACCTTCCCGGTCGCCTGTTGCAGGGCTCGCTGCAAAACACCCCAATCCCCATGCTTCGCTACATGCAGCAAGCCCTTGCAGAGCTCCAAATGCAGTTGTTCGTTCTTCTTGGCGGCCATCTACTCGACTCCTCCTTTCGTCCAAGTTGCATTAGACCGATGCCGACCCGACCCCACCCCGCTGCTTCGCAAAACCCGCATACACCAGGTCGCCTAGCAGGGCCGCTAACCCCTCCTGCACCTTGGGGCTGTTCAGTACCTGCTTGGCCATATCCGAGTAGCTGTCGAATCCATCAGCCACGGACTGGATCATTGCGTCTTTGAAGTCGGGGCTGGCGTCGAACTGTTCCTTCGTGTTCGCTGCAGCCTGCTTCGCCAACGTCTCGTTCTCCAGCATTTTGCCGCTGATGTGCAAGGCAAACGGCAGCAGATCGGTATCGGTGACACCTTCGAACAGGTCATTCATCTTGCTGACCACCTGGGTGAGTAACACCTGCTCCGGGTCGTGGGGCTTTCCGGAACCCAGCTCGGTGAGCGGCCTGAGCTTGGCGTCCTCATCCCCGGAAGCCAGTGCGATGTTCTGCTTGCCCTTATCCGACAGCTTGTAGTGGGTCAACTTGACCCCGCTGAGGTCAATGTCGTCCTTGTTCCGGACACTCCGCAGCAACGGCAGCAAATGCTTCAGGAAGATCGACCGCTTTTCGAGGTCGGTATCGCCGAAGTCCACGATCTGGGACAGGAAATCGTAGGTCCGAACGAACGTACCCACGTCTCGCCGGAAGACGTCTAGGGCATCGGCGGCTTCCTTGTMATCAGCATCGACAGCATCTTGGAATCGGACCCGGTAACGATCCACGGCTGGGGCGATMTTGGCCTGCATGTCCTTCTGCGTGCCCTTGAAGTAGGCTACGACGAAGGCCTCGACTTCCTCCGGCGTATAGATCAGCTCGGCATCCAGCTTGCTCTGCAGGGCGTGGATTAGGTTCGGATCACTGACCCCAGCGAGTTCGGCCGTCTCGAAGTATGGCTGGAAGGCAGCCCGKATCTCGTCGGCCTCGTTCACGAAGTCCAGCACGAAGGTCTGGTCCTTACCAGGACAGGTGCGGTTCAGGCGGGACAGCGTTTGCACCGCAGCCACCCCGGCCAGCTTCTTGTCCACGTACATCGAGACGAGCTTGGGCTGATCGAAGCCCGTCTGGTACTTGTTGGCCACCAGCAAKACCTGAAACTCGTCCGTATCKAAGGCTTCCCGAAGATMACGGCCCTTGAGGCCGGGGTTCATCTTGGCTTCCGAGAATGCGGCCGGGCCACTCTCGGGATCATCCACTTCGCCGGAAAATGCCACCAGCGTTGCCAGATCCTTGTAGCCTTGCTGCTTGATGTACTTGTCGACGGCGAGCTTGTAACGGACAGCTTCCTTGCGGGATGCGGTGACGACCATGGCCTTTGCATGTCCATCCAGACGCCACGCGACGTTGGTCCGGTAGTGCTCGACGATGATCTGGGCTTTCTGAGAGACGTTGTACGGATGCAGCCGCACCCAGCGCATCAACGACTTCATCGCCTCGCTCTGGTCAACCGTGGTGTCGTCATAATCCTTGCCGTTGTGGGCTAGCTTGAAGGCGAGCTTGTAGGGCGTGTAGTTCTTCAGCACGTCCAGGATGAAGCCTTCTTCGATGGCCTGGCGCATCGAGTACACATGGAAGGCTTCTGGCTTGTTCGTTTCCGACGCAGGTTGCTCTGGCTCTGGCAGGCGGCCGAACATCTCCAGCGTCTTGGCCTTTGGCGTGGCTGTGAAGGCGAAGTAGCTCAGACTGTCCTGTTCCGGCCTGGCCGACATCTCTGCCGCCAGCAGTTCATCGACACCGAGCTCTTCGCCCTCGGCAAGCTGTTCTGTGGTGAGAACTTGCTTCAGTTTCTTGGCTGCTGCCCCGGTCTGCGAGGAGTGCGCCTCATCGGCAATCACGGCGAAGGTGCGGCCCTTCAGGCCCGTCTCTTTCTGGATGGCTTCGAGCACGAACGGGAACGTCTGGATGGTCACGATGATGATGGGCACGCCATCCTTCAACGCCTCGGCCAACTGCGCCGATTTCACGCCATCGTTGGTGACCTTGCAGACCACGCCAGCCTTGTGCTCGAACTGGTAGATCGAATCCTGGAGCTGCTGGTCCAGCACGGTGCGGTCCGTGATGACCACCACCGACGAGAACACTTTGTGGTCGGCATCGTCGTGCAGGTTCGACAATTGGTGCGCCAACCAGGCAATGGAGTTCGACTTGCCGGACCCGGCAGAGTGCTGGATCAGATATTTGTGGCCCGCCTTCTCAGTCTTCGCCTTGGCGAGGAGCTTGGTAACGGCCTCCCATTGATGGAAACGGGGKAAGATCAGCGTTTCCCGGATCTGCTTCTTGCCTTCTGGCGTCTTCTTCTCTTCTTTGGACAGGTGAACGAAGCGGCCGAAGATGTTCAGCCAGGCATCCCGCTGCAGGATCCGTTCCCACCAATAGGAAGTGCGGTAGCCGCTTGGATTGGCTGGGTTGCCTGCACCGCCATGATTGCCCAGATTGAACGGCAGGAAGTACGTACCCTTGCCCTTGAGTTTGGTCGTCATCCAGACTTCATCGGTGGACACGGCAAAGTGCACCAAGGCCCGACGCTTGAAGGCTAGCAGCGGCTCTTCACGTTTTGCGCCGGGCTCACGAGGAATGCGGTCGGTCCGATACTGCTTCTTGGCATCTTCGACGGACTGGGTGAAGTCCGTCTTGAGCTCTGCCGTGGCTACCGGAATGCCGTTGACGAAGAACACCAGGTCGATGGCATTCTCGTTGGACAGGCTGTATCGGACTTGCCGCACGACCCGGCAACGGACCTTGCCGTAGCGCTCCAGTGTCTCCGGGTTGATGAGTTGGGCAGGCCGGAACTGGCACATGTCGAACTTCGTCGACACGTCTTTGAAGCCATGGCGCAGAACCGACAGCGAGCCATCCGTGTCGAGTACCTGAGCGAGGCGAGCAAGCAGGGCCGCTTCCGTCCCGCCGTTCTTCGCTGCCTTCAGCTTCTCCCACGTTTTTGGCTGTGTCTCCTGCACCCAGGCGAACACGTCTTCGGGGTACAGGGCCAGCTCAAGGTCATACTTGGCGGCGTCTCCCTGCAGCCAGCCGTGGGCGGTCAGGTGTGCAACGATGTCCGTCTCGAAGTGGATTTCTTGGTGTTTTTGTGCCATGACCCGCTCTGTCTTGTTCTTGTGTGTTTTGGAGTCAGTAGGGGTAGCGTACCTGTTCCAGTTGCTCGAAGGATTCGATGACCTCAAATGGTCCGATGCTTCCTGTCAAGACTGAAAGAAATGCAAAGCCCTGACTTCGCAGTACGTCGTACACCCAGTACTCGACCATTGCCAAAGCAAAATCAGTCGTTCCGTCTTCACCGTCAAACGCAGCTTCCCCGTCGAGCTGCCCGAGTGCATCCTCGAGCCATGCACATGCCTCATCATCGTCCAGCCGAGCACTACCGACAGAGAGTTGGCCTCGCTGGATCGCTCCCTCCACTTCACTGAGGGTCTCTTCAAGATCCGAAATCGACTGGAGCACGCCTTTGAGCGCTGAGAACTTGTCCGAGAACAGGCTACGAATATKACCGGTCAAAGTGCGGAGTTGCACCAAAGCCAAGACTGCCGCTCGTTCTCCTGGCGTTCCCGGTTTCCATTCATCGGACTGTTCCGGCCTCCGTCGAAGGGGAGGCCCCCTGCGACGACTCGGTACAGGGGGTGGGGCAAGCGAGGTCAAGACAATCGCATAGCGCTTCATGCCGCCTTCTCCTCATAGGCATCCCGGTCAACCAGGCCTCGCACGTCGATCTTGCCGGTCACGGCAGCGGAGATAAGAGCGGTACGGTGCTCTTTCTGCAGCTCGATGGCTTGCTGGGCCTTGGCGATGAGGGTGTCGATCCTGGCCGTCACTCCGTCCAGGTGGGCGACGATGGCGTATTGCTCGTCTGAGTCTGGCATTGGAATGATCAAGTTACGGATCTCTTCCACGTTTACCCTCTTAAAAGTAGAGCCAATCATGAGCGTCTGTAGTTGTTCGGTAACGACGAGCGAACGAATCACGTATTGGAGGAAGTCGCTCGAAATACCCGGGTCGCCTCTTCTAAGCAAGCAGACGTCTTGCCCCATAGCAAACGGAGGGTGCCAGTTTGCAACTTGAGCGACTTCACCCACGGTTGCGTTTCTGCTGAAGATTAGGTCCCCTGGGAGGGGCTTGCGGCCGCCTTCGATCAGCTGTTCGTAGTACGCCTCGGTGGTCTGTTTGGCGTTMATAAGCTMAACATAGCGGCTTTGAACCTCCCGAATACTCGCCAACGGGAAGCCATCCTCTACGAACTCTGCCGTGATGTGTTTGCAATCCGTGACACCCCAGAAGCGTTTGAGACTGCCTATGTCCCAATGCGCCGGCACATCCCCCAGCCACTCCACGCMGCTCGGCTTCATCGGCACAGTCGAGTCTAGCCCCTTGGTCACGGCATGGGAGATCAGCGCCTGGCGCTTTTCCTGCAACAGTTCTATCAGCTTTTCCTGCTTGGCGATCAGCGTGTCGATCTTCGCCGTCTCCCGGTCGAGGAAAGTGGCGATGACGGCTTGGTTAGATAGGTCAGGCAACGGCAGCGTAATCCCAGCGAATTGGTCATACCGAATGGTCCGGCCATCCCGAATGCCTTCACTGCCCGCTTGCAGGGCAGAGATGTACGGGCGGCACTTGAACAGATAGCGAAAGAAATCTGGWTGGCTGGGGATGGCAGGTGCAAGAACCGTGTAAGCCGGACTCACGCAGCCGTCATATCGGCTTAGCTCTAGCCCTCCTTCAAAACTCCGCAAGCTGATGACGAAATTGTTCTTATCTACATGCTTGAAGTTGCCTGTCCCCGTCAGCGCCAGCATGACCTTCTGGTCTTCCAGTCGCATGAAATCTGCTTGCGGGATCACACCATATTTCTGTGAAGCCGTGAGTTGCTGGTCGGACGGTAGGGCCGGAAGTCTCTGCTCAATGAAAACCCGACGCCCGGCAAGCAGGGACCATTGCATCGGCGCATCCCCCAGCCACTCGACGCCAGACGGCTTGTACTGCGCATAGGGCTTGAACTTCACGCCGTCACCTCTTGCAGCAGGGCCAGGATTTCATTGGTCACTGCTGTCAGCTCGGCATCGATGATCTCTAGCGGACGGGGCGGTGTGTACTGATAGAAGAAGCGGTTGAACGGGATCTCGTATCCGACCTTAGTCTTCTCATCATTGATCCACGCGTCTGGCACGTGAGGAAGCACCTCCCGCTTGAAGTACGCATCAATTCTGTCAGACAGGGGTACGTTCTCCGTGTCCCGGAGGCTTGCGTCAGGTTTGGCATTCCCCTTGCGGTCCGTCTCGATCTCGCCTTGCTCGTTGCGAAGTGGACGCTCGACAGTGATCGTGCTGTAGCCAAAGTCGGCATTGTCGAAGATCMGGGACACCATCCACGATTCCACCTTGCAACCGTCAGGTTCAGTGGGCAACGCCTGGTCAGCAGGCTTCAGACCTTCCGATATCACCGCACCGTTGCCGTCAGTGATCTTGACGTACCGCAATTCCTCGAAGCGACCATGGATCTCGACCACCGTGCTGATGTCGGTATCGCCCAGTTCCTTGCGCTTGCTGCCCAGCGATTTGCGCATCTTCCGGTAGAACTCGGCCGCATTGACGAGCTGTACCTTGCCCTTGCGCTCGGCTGCCTTCTTGTTCGTCAGGATCCAGACATACGTGGCAATGCCAGTGTTATAGAACATGTCGGTCGGCAGGGCGACGATGGCTTCAAGCCAGTCGTTCTCGATGATCCAGCGACGGATTTCCGACTCGCCCGAGCCAGCGCCGCCCGTGAACAGCGGGGAGCCGTTCAGCACGATGCCGATGCGGGAACCCCCCTGGCCCTTGGTCTTGTCATAGGGACGCATCTTGGACAGCAAATGCATCAGGAACAGCAGGCTGCCGTCCGATACCCGTGGCAGGCCCGGCCCAAACCGACCTTCGTAGCCACGCTGCTCGTGCTCCTTCCGGACTTCCTTCTCGACCTTCTTCCATTCCACGCCGAACGGGGGGTTGGAGAGCATGTAGTCGAAGTCCTTGCCGGCATGGCTGTCGTCAGAAAGGGTGTTACCGAACGCGATGTTGCCAACGTCCTGGCCCTTGATCAGCATGTCCGCTTTGCAGATGGCGTAGGACTCAGCGTTGAGTTCCTGCCCGTGCATGACCAGGCGCGCATCCGGGTTCAGGCTGCGGAGGTGTTCCCCGGCGATGGACAGCATGCCACCGGTGCCAGCGGTCGGGTCATAGATCGTGCKAACGATGCCGGGCTTGGTCAGGGCTGCGTCGTCCACCGTAAACAACAGGTCGACCATCAGCCGGATCACTTCCCGGGGCGTGTAGTGCTCCCCTGCAGTCTCATTGGAGAGTTCGGCGAATCGGCGGATCAGCTCTTCAAACAACAAGCCCATGTCCGCATTGGTGATGCGGCCCGGGTGCAAGTCGATGCCTGCAAACTTCTGCGTGACTAGGTAGAGCAGGTTGCTGTCGTCCAGCTTGTCAAGCTGCTTCAGGAAATCGTAGCGCTCGAAGATGTCCCTGGCGTTCTCAGAGAAGGCGTTGACATAGGCCGCCAGGTTGGCCTTGATGTGKGACGGGTCGCCCTGCAGCCGTTCGAAATTGAAGGGTGAGGTGTTGAAGAACGTCTGCTGGGCCTTCTTGGTCAGGAACGGCGACAGCTCGATGCCCATGCTCTTCTTGGCCTCGAATTCCTTCAGCACTGCCGGTTTGGTGGCCTCCAGCACACAGTCCATGCGTCGCAGCAGGGTGAACGGCAGGATGACCTTGCCATAGTCGGATTGCTTATAGTCACCCCGCAGGAGATCGGCTACAGCCCAGATAAATGACGCGATTTCGTTGAAGTTTGCTGCCACGGCCTGCCCTTGGGTGAATTCGTTACAGAAGTGTAGCGGATGGGCGGCAATCGTTGGCCAAACCGTGCGGTGGGGCATTGCGGTCATGCACCTACGACCGAAAAGGTAGCGTGTTTGCCGTGGCGACCATAGATGCGAGGGGTTGTCGAACTACCCCATTATCAGTATCGTGTCAGTCTCCTAGCTTACGCGATGACCATTTGCAGCAGTTCGTTCTGGTGCCTTTTACTGGCGACGAATGGGATGCACTAACGGATTACTGCCGAGTAAAGGATAGGGGGCTCGGAGGTAGGCTGCCGCTATACAGCTCCATACATTAAGCCGGAAATACCTATTTCCCTTTTGCGCACAGTTTTAATAATAGGATAATATTCCGACGGTTTCGCCCTACCAGCCGTTGTAACATCCATATGCAAAAATCTTTGACACGCGATGTATTTACTCCGACCCGCCCTGCACGGATCGCTTTTGTAGAGCGAGATGCCGTCAACAACAAGGTGGTAAATTCACTTACTACACCTGGCAAGCAGATTGTCGTTTACGGACATTCTGGGACCGGAAAAACGACTCTATTGGTCAATAAACTCACCCAGCTATACGAACGACACATTACCACTCGCTGCATGAAAGGCCTCAAATTTGAGCAACTATTGCTCGATGCCTTCGATCAGCTCGCACCCTATTACACTCATGAGCGGCAGAATGTGGTCAAGGCACAGTCGGGTCTTGACTTAGGGGCGACTTACAAGATGTTGCAAGCCAAAATAACTGCATCCACTACTACGGAAAAGAGTGAGAAGCAGAGCCGAATTCTACCGCCGCAACTGACGCCACAAACGCTAGGACGTTTTCTAGKAGCGCAACAGGCATGC
>NZ_JBFTLQ010000112.1:0-19811 GCF_056396525.1 Cupriavidus sp. 05T41 | reverse complement strand
GTTCCCAGTGCGCATCGAGCTGGTCTTCGTCGGCGTAGTACTCKATCAGGCCGCCGGCCGGGTTCTTGAAGTACCAGAAGTAGGCCGAGGAAATCGGATGCCGGCCCGGGCCAAGCTGCGTGTCCCAGCCGCTGCGCGACACATGCAGGCCGCCGCCGAATACCTCATGGATATCGCGCACGGTGAAGGCCACGTGGTTCAGCCCGCTCTTGGCCTGCGGCAGCTGCAGCAGGAACAGGTCGTGGTGGCCGCCGTCGGGCGCGCAGCGCAGGAAGGCGCCGCGGCCCGGATAGTGGTCCGACGGCACGAAGCCCAGTTTCTCCGTGTAGAAGCGCTCGGTGGCGGCGACGTCCTTGACGAAGAACACCACGTGGCCCACTTCGATCGGCGTGGCGCGCTMGTAGATCGGGCTGCGCTGGTTCAGGCGCGGCTTGTCGTTCCAGGTGTTCATGGCGGCGCACTCCACTTCGATCTCGCGCTTGCGCGTGAGCTGGAAGCGCACGGCCAGGCCGTTCGGATCGGTGCAGCCCACGCGCTCGCCCTCCACACCGCGCGCGCCGTGTTCGCCGATGGCGACAAAGCCGGGTTCGGCGCGGATGGCGTCGGCAAGCTTGTCGAGTGCCGCCTGCGTATCCACCCCCCACACCACTTCGCGCAGCGTCGGGCCCGCTTCCATTGCCGCCGGCAACGCAGGATCGTCGGTGCGGCGCACCAGCACGCGGCAGCCGTTGAGCGTTTCGAAGTCCAGCCCGGCCGCGTCCTCGCGCACCAGCGTGAGGCCCCAGTCGGCGAAGAAGCGCCGGCAGGCGTCCAGGTCGTCGGCACCGTAGACGATCTCGTCGATGCCCAGAATCGTGTTCATTCCCATCTCCTGCTCTGCTCTCTTTGCTTGCTGCATTGTTCGTGACCTGCGCACCGGCTCAGTTGGCCCACGGCAGCGGCTGCTCGTGCATGCCCCAGTASACGSTCTTCTGCTCCATGTACTGCAGGATGCCCAGGCGCCCCTTCTCGCGGCCCAGGCCACTGTCGCGCCAGCCGCCGAACGGCGTGGAGATCGAGAACTGCTTGTAGGTATTGATCCACACATTGCCGGCCTGCACCGCGCGCGCGAAGCGCCAGGCGCGCTTGTAGTCGCGCGTCCACACGCCAGCGGCCAGCGCGTACACGCTGTCGTTGGCCTGCGCGATCAGGTCGTCCTCGTCGTCGAAGGCCATCGCCACCAGCACCGGCCCGAAGATTTCTTCCTGGCAGACGCGGGCGCTGTTATCGAGCCCTTCGATGATGGTGGGCGTATAGAAGTAACCGTTCTCGCAGCCCGCCACCGTGGGACGCAAGCCGCCGGTGCGCAACTGGCCGCCTTCGGACACGCCGAGCGCCACATACGATTCGATCGAGTCGCGATGGCGGTCGCTGATCAGCGGCCCCATCTGGGTGCGCTCGTCGGCCGGATCGCCCACGCGCAGGCGCGCCGCACCCTCGGCCAGGCGTTCCATGAAAGCCTCATACAGGGAACGTGCCACGAACAGGCGCGAGCCGGCGATGCAGGATTCGCCCGAGGAACTGAAGATGCCGTACAGCACGCCGTTGACGGCGTGGTCCAGGTCCGCGTCCTMGAACACCATGGTGGGCGACTTGCCGCCCAGCTCCAGCGACACCSGCATCATCTTGTCGGCGGCGATGTGGGCGATATGGCGGCCCGTCGACGTGCCGCCGGTAAAGGACACKCGGCGCACCAGCGGGTGCTTGGTGATGGCGTCGCCGATCACCGAGCCCTTGCCGGGCAGCACGCTGACCAGGCCCTTGGGCACGCCGGCCTCTTCGCAGATGGCGGCGAGTTCCAGCGCCATCAGCGGCGTGATCTCGGCTGGCTTGATCACCACGGCGTTGCCGGCGGCCAGCGCCGGCGCCAGCTTCTGCGCCTCGCTGGCGATGGGCGAGTTCCACGGCGTGATCGCCGCCACCACGCCCATGGCTTCGTGCACGCTCATGGCGAGGAAATCGCCGCGCGCCGGCGTGAGCGTTTCCTCCAGCGTCTCGCACGCGGCGGCGAAGAACTGGAAGGTGCCGGCGGCGCTGGCCACCAGCGCGCGCGTCTCGCTGATGGGCTTGCCGTTGTCCAGGCGCTGGCGCTGCGCGAGCGGCTCGGCGCGCGCGCGGATCAGGTCGGCCACGCGATGCAGCACGGCGGCGCGTTCGTGGGGCTTGCGCTGCGCCCAGCCGCTGGTGAGGAAGGCGCGGTGCGCGCCCTGCACGGCTTCCTCCACGTCGTCCAGGCTGGCCGCGTTCAGTTCGGCGACGACCTCGCCGGTGGCGGGATAGCGCGTGGCGTAGCGTTCGCCGCCGCCCAGGCGCCACTGGCCTGCGATGCAGATGGGGAGAATTGCTTGCTTCATCATGATTGCCTTGCTGGCCTGGTCTGGCCTGTCTGCCTGCTTAAATCGACATGGCGTGCGCGCGGTTGCCCAGCGCGCGCACCACGCTGAACACCGTCAGCGCCGAGGTCTTGGGGTTGGCCGCCAGCGGCTTGCCGCGCATGGTCAGCTCGAAGCCGCCGAAGGCGCCACGCGCCTCCACGTGGTGCACGTTTTCGTCCACGCCCGGATCGGCCAGCAGCTTGACCTGCGTATGGTCCAGTCCGAGCCCGGCCATCGACAGCGTGGCGGCCACGTTGGCGTTCTTGGGGTAGAGCCGCGCGGCCTCGCGCGCGGTGCCTTCGAAGATCACCGTGGCCTCGGTCAGCGCGTCGAGATCGACGAGCGCCTCGGCCGGCGTGTCCTTCCACGCGCCGGGCGGCTTGCGCCCGGTGTAGATCACCGCATCGAGCCCGCCCACGCGGGCCGCCGCCAGTGCATCGATGGCGCCGATCGCGCCGGAGAGCAGCTGCACCTGGGTGCCGCCGCGCCGCGCCGCCGCTTCCAGCCGTTCGGCCAGGCCCGGCTCCGACAGCGCGCCCACCGAGACCACCAGGCAGGCGATGCCGCGCTCCAGCGCCGGCACGATGTGCTCCTCCAGCGCGTGGTGGCCGGCACACTCGACCAGCAGGTCGGGGCGTCCGTCGGCCTGGCTCAGGCAGGTCGCCACGCGGGCGCGTGGCGCCAGCGCGGAGACTGCGTCGCGGGCCTGGTCCATCTGGGCCTCGGGCACCACCACCACGTCGAACACCACGTCCGGATCGCTCTTGAGCAATTCAAGCACACCGCGCCCGATCGCTCCGCATCCCACCATCGACACATGCAGCATGTTGCGTCTCCCTCAGGCCGTCACGGTGCCGCGCTCGGCGGCGCGCGCCTTGTCTGCGTCCGCGTCGGCTTCCTTGTTGACCGGCGGGCCGGCKAACGCGGTCTTGAAGCTGCCGATGGAGAGCATGTCGATCTCCAGCAGGAACGGACCGGGTTCGATGGTCGCGTCTTCCAGCGCACGGCCGACCTCGGCCAGGTTGCTCACGCGGCGGTGGCGCAGCGCAAGCGCCTGCGACAACTGCGCGTAGTCGGGCGTGTGCAGGTCCACATAGTGGCGGCGGCCGCCGTATTGCGCGTCCTGGATGTTCTTGATGACGCCATAGCCCTTGTCGTTCATCAGGACGAAGACCACGTCGGCGCGCTCCTGCACCGCGGTGGCCAGCTCGCCCAGGTTGAGGATGAAGCCACCGTCGCCGGCCAGGCAGAAGGTTTTCTTGCCCGAGGCCGTGACCGCCGCGCCGACCGCCGCGCCGATGCCCATCGCCAGGCCCTGGCCGATGCCGCCGCCCAGCGCATGCACGCCGGCGCGCGGATCGAAGATGCGCAGCTGGCGATTGCCCCAGGTGCTGTTGGACACGGTGACGTCGCGCACCCAGTTGAAGTTCTTGCCCACCGCGCCCTGCAGCGCTTCGACCAGCGCCGCGTACGGGCCCAGGCCGTCGATCAGGCCGCCCATGGCGGTGTCGTGCGCGCGGCGCAGGTCGGCGGCGAAGGCGGGGTCCACCTTGAGCTTGCCTTCGAGCCGGTCGGCCAGGCCTTCGAGGGCCAGCGCGGCGTCGCCGCAGACGAAGTTGTCGGTCTGGTAGCAGCGGCCTTCGGCCGAGGCGTCCGCATCCACGCGGAACAGCGGACGCGGCAGCTTGAGTTCGTACTTCAGCGTTTCATTGCCGCGCAGGCGCGAGCCCACCACCAGCATGGCGTCGCAGCTCTGGTAGAACTGCTCCACCGGCTTGTGCAGGTTGAAGGCGCCCAGCGAGCGGGGATCGTCTTCTGCCACGATGCCGCGGCCTTGCGTGCTGGTCACCACGCCGAAGCCCAGCGCCAGCAGKCGCTTGACCTGCGCGCCGGCGTGGCGCGCGCCGCCGCCGAGCCACAGCAGCGGGCGGCGGGCCCTGGCCAGGCGCTCGGCCAGTTCGTCCAGCGCCTGCGCAGACGGCACGTGGGCCGGCACGGCCAGCGGGCGCAGGTCGGCCGGCATGGGGATCAGCGCGGCCTGGATGTCGATGGGAATCTCGACGCTGACGGGGCCGGTGGGCGCGGTCAGCGCGGTCTGCACGGCCAGCTTGATGGTGCTCAGCGCGGTGTCCGCGCTACGGATGCGGAAGGCGGCCTTGGAGATGGCCTTGAGCATGGTGAGCTGGTCCGGTGCCTCGTGGATGTAGGCCAGGCTCTGGTCCAGGTACKGCGTCTCGATCTGGCCGGTGAGGTGCAGCAGCGGCGTGCCGGCGGTCAGCGCTTCGACCATGGCGCCGGCGGCATTGCCGGCGGCCGTGCCGGTGCTGGTCAGGCAGACGCCGAGGCCGCCGGTGGTGCGGGCACAGGCATCGGCCATATTGGTGCCGCCCGCTTCGCCGCGCGCCGGCACGAAGCGGATCTTGCCACGCTCGCCCATGGCGTCGAGGATGGGCATGTTGTGGATCGAGATCACGCCKAACGCAGCCTTGACGCCGCACTGCTCGAGGAAGGCGGCGATGGCATGGCCGACCGTGACTTGTTGTTGGTCCTGCTGCGGTTGCTGCAGTTGCTGCTGTTGCTGATGTTGTTCGTTACGCATGACGGGAAAGTCCTCCGGAAATATCGATGTGGCTGCCCGTGGTGTACGAAGACAACGGCGAGGCAAGGAACAGGATCGCGCGCGCSGCTTCCTGCGGCAGGCCAAGACGGCCGAGCTGGATATGCTTTTGCTGCGCCAGGCGCGCGGTCCACGCGGCCCAGTCCAGGTGGCGGTCCTCTTCAGGACGCGCCTCGAAACGGCGGCGCCACTGGCCCGACTCGACCAGGCCGAGCAGGATGCCGTTGACGCGGATGCGCCTGGGCGCGAATTCGGTGGCCAGCGAGCGCACCAGGTTGTGCACGCCCGCACGTGCCGCCGAAGTGGCGACCATGTGCGGCTCGGGCTGTACCGCCAGCAGCGAGTTCACGCACACGACGGCGGCGCTGTCGGRGCGTTCGAGCTGCGGCAGGAAGGCGCGCGTGGCATGGATCACCGAGAAGAACTTGAGCTGCAGTTCTTCGAGCCAGGCGGCGTCTTCGGTGTTGGCGAAGGTGGAGACGCGGCCCTGCCCTGCGTTGTTGACCAGCATATCGGCCGCACCGAGCGCGGCCTCGCTGGCAGCGGCGAAGGCCTTGACCTGCTCCGGCTGCAGCACGTCGCAGGCCGCGGCGAACAGGCGCGCCTGCGGGAAGCGCGCKCGCAGCCTGCCTTCGGCTTCGCGCAGGCGCGCTTCATTGCGCCCGCACATCGCCACGGCGGCGCCCGCCTCCAGCAATAATTCCACGGTGGCCAGGCCGATGCCCGAGGACCCACCGGTGACGACGGCAACCTTGCCGCCGAGTTCAATCATGGACATCAGTCTCACTCCCGATACAAGTTGACCACCTTGGCGAGCTCCTGCGGCCGGTAGTCAAGCAGGCGAGACAGCTCGCCCGCGGTGTCTCTGACTTTCTCCACCATCGTGTCCAGCAGCGCCGGGTCGATGCGCGCTGCGGGGATGGTGACGCCGAGCGCGGCTACCACCTTGCTGGTGCGGTCGCGCACCGGCGCGGCGATGGTCGAGATGCTGGCCTCGAAGAACGCTTCCTGCAGCACCACGCCGCGCTCGCGGTCGCGCTGCACCATCTCGAACAGCGCTTCCACGGTGCCAGGCGTGCTGGGCGAAAACGATTCGAGCCGGGGCTCCGGGTACAGCGCGCGCAGCTCCGCCAGCGTGAGGTCTTCGAGCAGCACGCGCCCGAGCACGGTCGCATGCGCCGGCAGCCGCGTGCCGACCGTGACCGAGCTGGAAAACGGCGTGGGCGCCACCGACTTGGCCACGTAGACGATGGAGCGACCGTCGCGCACCACCAGATTGCACGGATAGCGGATATCGTCGCGCAGGCGGTCGAGCACGGGGCGGCCCAGTTCGGTCAGCTCCAGCGAGGCCAGGTACTCGAAGCCCAGGCGCAGCACGGCCATGCCGAGGCGGAACTCGCGCCCGCCTTCGGTGCGCTCCACGAAGCCCATCATCTCCAGCGTGGCGAGCAGGCGGAACACGGTCGAGCGCGGCACCTTGAGACGGCGCGCCAGGTCGGCCGCGGTCAGCGTGCGGTCGCGGCGGCTGAACTCGGCCAGCAGGCGCAGGCCGCGTTCCAGTCCGGGCACGATGTACTTGTCCTGGATGTCTTCCGGCAGGCGTTCTTGGTTCATGAGTGGCTCGTGTCTGCGTGATGCCGGCGCGTGCATGGCTGGTTTGCCCGCGGCGCCGGCGCTTTCACGCTCAGCGCTTGATCTGGGCGAGCGGATGCTCGGGCGGATAGGTCGGCGTGATGGGCTTCTTGGCGCCGAGCATCACGCACATCAGCGCGTCTTCCTCGCCGATGTTGATCTCCTCGCGGTACACGCCCGGCGGCACCGACACCAGGTCGCGGTCGGTCAGGATGGTTTCGAAGCGCTGGCCGTCCTTCTCGAGGACCAGCTTGATCTTGCCGCGCAGGATGAAGAAGACCTCTTCCACATCGGTGTGCAGGTGCGACGGGCMCTCGTGGCCGGCCGGAATGATCATGGTCGAGAAGGTGAAATTCTCGGACGGCACGGTATTGGTGTCGGCCGCCACGCCGGTGCCGCCGGTGCCGAGATAGCGCATCTGCGCACGGCGGTACTTGGGGTCGTGGTCGGCCTGGAACTTCAGCGCGTCCCAGTCGTAGCGGCGCGTGGAGAAGCGTGCCACGCGGCCCTCCATCCACTGGTCGAAGGAAGCGCCTTGCGGCTGCTCCCAGGAACGCTTGATGTTTTCTTGTTGGGAAAGATCGCTCATTTGGTTTCCTTCTTGGCTCAGTGCATGACGAAGCCGCCGTTGACGGCCAGCGTCTGGCCTGTCACGAAGCGCGACAGGTCGGAGAGGGCGAACAGCACGGCCCCGGAAACATCCGCGGGGAGCTGTTCGCGCGAAATCGCGCGTTGTTCGCGATAGAGGTCGCGCCTCTTCTGGGGCACGTATTCGGTGGCCTCGACCATGGTCAGGCCCGGCGCGATGGCGTTGACGGTGACGTTGTCGCCGCCGAGTTCGCGCGCCAGCGAGCGGGTCATGCCGATGATGGCGCTCTTGCTGGCCACGTAKGCCAGCAGGTTGGGCGCGCCCCACAGCGGCGTGTCCGAGGCCAGGTTGACGATGGCGCCGCGGCCCGATGCGCGCAGCGCCGGCAGGCAGGCGGTGGTCATCAGCCAGGTGCCGCGCACGTTGATGTTCATCACGCGGTCCCAGGTGGCGATGTCGATGGCCGATGCGTCGCGGCCGCCCGAATCGGTCACCGCGGCATTGTTGACGAGGCCATCCAGCCCGCCCAGCACGGCCACCGCTTCGGCGGCGCAGGCCTTCACCGATTCGGGGCTGCCGAGGTCCAGCACGATGGGCACGACGTTCAGCCCGCGCGCCTTCAGCGTCGCGACTTCTTCCTGCAGGCGCTCGGCCAGGATGTCGGCCATCGCCACCGCGGCGCCGGCTTCGGCGATCTGCGTGGCGAAGTCCAGCCCGAGCCCGCGCGCCGCGCCGGTCACCAGCACGCGGCGGMCGGCCAGCAGCTTGTTGCGGTTGGTCTCAGGCATGGCTCGCCATCCCGCCGACGGGCTTGAGCATGGCGACCGGCTCGTCCGCGACTTCCTGGTCGGCACGGCGGCGCAGCAGGCGGCGCACGCGGGTGATACCCACGTCGTGCTGGTACAGCGTTTCGTGGTCGCGCGCGTTCGGCGCCATCATTTCCAGCACCACGCGGTCCTGCTCCAGCACGTCCCAGTGCAGGCCTTCGAGGCGGTTGCGATACAGGAAGCGCCACACGTCGCGCTCCCAGCCCTGCACGTGGCGGGTGCGCCAGAAGAACACCATGCAGTGGTCCTCGTCGACCGGCGTGGCCATGCCGACGATGCCGAACGGGCCGCCCGGGCCGACCTTGGCGCGGTAGGGGATCGCCAGGCGCAGCCACAGCGTGCCGGTCTCGCCGAACTCGACCCAGTCGAAGTTCACGCCGCGCTGGCCGGTCTTCTCGAACACCAGGCCGGTGTCGGTCTCGCGCACCGACATCACGGCCTGCTTCTCGCCGCTGGCCATCGAGTGCGAGACCGCGTGCAGGTAGGCCCCGTGCATCGGGTCCATGACGTTGTCGATGGCGTAGCGGTAATTGCAGTCCCAGTGCGCCACGCACAGGAAATGGCTGTGCTCGTCGCTCTCCAGTTCTTCCGGCAGGCGCAGCGCGTCGGCACCGCCCTCGCCTTGCACCGGGGCGCGCTCGCCGAACCACAGGAAGATGGCGCCGGCCTTTTCCTGCACCGGGTAGCTGCGCACGCAGGTCTTGCCTTCGAGCGGGCAGCTATCCACCGCCGGCACGCTCTTGACCTGGCCGTCGCMGCCGACTTCCACGCCGTGGTACCAGCAGGCCACGCGGTCGCCGAGGTTCCAGCCCATCGACAGACGCGCACCGCGGTGCGGGCAGCGGTCTTCCAGCGCGTGGACCTGGCCGGCGCCGTCGCGCCACAGCACGATGTTCTGGCCCAGGCGCGTGATGCCGATCGGCGCGTGCGCGACCGCCCACGAGGCGGACACCGGATACCAGTAGTTATGCAGACCGCTGTTCAGGCGCGCTTCAGCACGCGCTTGCTTGTTGGATTCCATTGTTTGCTCTCTAGCCTCTTGCGGGTACCGGATCGGATCGCAGTTGCGAAGATGGGGCGTCTTGCCGTGCCGCCTGCCGTCGCGATCGCGTTGATGTTGTTGGCGTCGGGCCGGCCTGCCCTACGCGCCGAGCCGGCGCAGCTCGGCGAGCAGGCGCTCTTCGMTCCAGGCCTGGCCGTCGGCGCCCAGGAAGCCGGCCTGGTTGAAGGCGCGCACCAGGTCTGCCGGGTTCAGGGCACCGGCTTCGAAGGCGGCTTCCAGCGCATCGCCGAGCGCGTTCTCGTAGGCGGTCGGCGCCGCGGCGCGCGTTTGCCACACGACGTTGGCCACCTTGCCCGGCTGCTCGATGTGGCCCTTGCCGGCGACGTTGTTCGGCGCCGGGCGCTCCCACGGCGCCAGGTTCGGGTTGTATGCGAGGTCTTCCATTGCGCTGCTCCTATGCACCTTCGTTGCCTGCTGTCTCATCCGTGTTTTGTTTTACTGGTAAAACACTGATTTAAATATTGAACACAGACACCACTATAGACAACGAAACTTCAAAAATAGACTGGGGTTTACCCTTTGATTTGACGACTATCCGCAGGAAGCGGCCAGGCCGGGCCGCAGCCTGGATCTGGGCGAGCGCCGGGCGCGCGGATCAGCTGCGGATCCAGCGCGCCACCGCTGCGGCCTGCTCGACATAGCAGGCGTGGCCGGCATCGGGGATGAGGGCGAACGGCAGGTCGAAGCGCTCGGCCAGCGCCGCACCGGCCGGCGGTGGCGYCACCACGTCCAGCGCGCCGCAACCCACGCGCACGCTCGCGCCCTGGGGCCGCTGCCGCAGGTAGTGCTCGATGGCGTCGCCGCACAGCATGGCCACCGCCTGCCGGTAGCCGCCCGGATGGAGCCGGCGCATGTTCCAGCTCACCCAGGCCCGCGCGTCGGCGCCGGCCGCGCCGCTCAGCAGCCGTGCCGGCCCGCGTTCGGCGAGGCCTTCCACGCCGACGGCGGCGAGCGCGTCGAGGCGTTGCCGTTCCACTTCAAGGGCCTTGTCTTCCTTGCCGGCGCCGCCGTAGCCCTGCGCGGGGCTCAGCAGCAATGTGCGGGCGGGCAGCAGTGCGGGGGCCGCCTCGGCAAGKAAAGCGCAGGCCATCAGCGCGCCCAGCGAATGACCCACGATGACATCGGGCCGCACATCCAGCACGCGCAACAGGTCCTGCAGGCGCCGGCCGTAGTCGGCGGCGGACGGCGCGGCCACCGCCAAAGGCTGCGAGTTGCCGTAGCCGGGGGCGTCMCACGCGATCACGCGCGCGTCGGCCGCCAGCAGGCTGGCGCAGGGCAGCCACGAAGCCGCCCCGGAACTGATGCCGTGCAGCAGGACGATCACCGGGCCGCGCTTRCCGCCGCTGCGGTAGGCGACTTGCGCGCCAGCGGCGGTGACCACGCGTTGTTCGGTGAAAGCGCTGTCCAGGGCGCGCAAGAGTTCCGGCACGGGTTGCGGGATTGCGGGCGAGGTCTTTTGTTCCATATATGAAACTTTAGTTTTCAGATAAAACCTAGGAAATATAGACCGGCCTTCGGGGAAGCGTKATCCGGGTTAACCCCGCGACGAAAAATTTCTCCGCAAGCCGCATTGCGGCTCGTCGTCCCGACATCCAGGCATTCTCCCGCTCCCCGTTTTTCCGCATGGCCAAGCCGGCGGCGCCTTTCGGAGCGGCGGACCGCCCTGGCAATGGCGCGGGCCGGGCCTGCCGCGGCGCATCAACCGGCACATGCGCGCCGCCGCCCGTGCAGCGCCGCCGTCGCTTCCCGACATCACTAGGGATTTCCCGCTCCTGCCATTCGCGAGATCACCAGCTATATTTTGCTCGTTGTTTCTTATGTAATCTGATGTTTTACCTATAAAACATAAAGCGGAAAAGTGCATGCTTTCCTCATGCGCTCTTTCCGCCGCGCACGGTCTCGCAGAGCACCGCGGCGCCCTTACACCACATGGCAGAAAAGAGAGGAATCGTTAAATGAAACTTGGACGGATMGCGCTGGCTGCCCTGGCAGCGGTGCCCATGCTTGCCTCGGCCCAGTCATCGGTGACGCTGTATGGCGTGGTCGATACCGGCATCGAATACGTGAACAACGTCGGCGCGGCAAAGGACAACCTGTTCCGCATGACGACGCTGACCGGCACGGTGCCGTCGCGCTGGGGTATCCGCGGGACCGAAGACCTGGRCGGCGGGCTCAAGAGCCTGTTCGTGCTCGAGTCCGGCTTTGCGCCGGATTCCGGCAGCGCCAACCAGGGCGGCCGCCTGTTCGGCCGCCAGGCGCTGGTAGGCTTGTCCGGCCAGTGGGGTCAGGTGGCCCTGGGCCGGCAGTACACCATGCTGTTCTGGGCCACGCTGGACCCGGACATCCTCGGGCCCAATGTATTCGGCTCCGGCTCGCTCGACAGCTACCTGCCGAATACGCGCGCCGACAACGCGGTCTCGTACAAGGGCACCTTCGGCGGCTTCACGGTGGGCGCGACGTACAGCTTCGGACGCGACTMGGTCAACGCCGGCCCGAGCCCTTCTGGCGCAAATTGCGCGGGAGAGAACCCGGCCAACCACACGCAATGCCGCGAGTGGTCCGCGCTGCTGCAGTACGACAACAAGACATGGGGCGTGGGCGCGGCCTACGACTCGCTGCGCGGCGGCCCCGGCGCGTTCGCAGGCCTGACCAGCAGCAGCCTGCGCGATGACCGCCTCTCGCTCAACGGCTACATGCTGCTGTCCAAGGCCAAGCTMGGCGCCGGCGTGATCCGCCGCGACAACCAGGGCAGCCCGACGCCGCGCAGCGACCTCTGGTACGCCGGCATGGCCTACGACATCACGCCCGCGTTCACGCTGGCTGGCCAGCTCTACTACCTCAAGTATCACAACAGCGACAACAAGGCGATGCTGTACGCGCTGCGCGGCACCTATGCCTTCTCCAAACGCACCTCGGTGTACGCCACCGCGGGCTATATCGACAATGGCGGGCAGTCGGCCCTGTCGGTGAGCGGCGGCGCGCCTGGCTCCAATCCGAAGCCGGGCGGCTMGCAGCTGGGCGCGATGCTCGGCATCAAACACACGTTCTGAGCGCCAGGGCGCCGGCAGGCGCCTGCCGGGCCGCGGCCCGGCATGAAGTMAATCGAGAGGGGGTATCCCATGAAGTCCGCAATCCGCATCCTGCTTGCCGCCATGGCGGCGACAAGCGCCCTGCTGGCGCCCGCCGCGAGCCACGCGCAGGCCTATCCCGCCAAGCCCATCACGCTGGTGGTGGCCTATCCCGCCGGCGGCGATACCRACGTGCTGGCCCGCCTGATCGCCGAGAAGCTGTCCGCACGGGTGCATCAGTCGGTGGTGGTCGAGAACCGCACGGGCGCCGCCGGCACCATCGGCAGCGCCTACGTGGCCAAGGCCCCGGCCGACGGCTATACGCTGCTGGTCGCGCCCAATACCGTGGCCATCGCGCCGCTGGTGCTCAAGAGCGGCACCGGTGCCGCCTACGACGTGCGCGCCGACTTCACGCCAGTGGCGCAGCTTGGCGTGCAKTCGCTGTTCGTGGTGGTCGGCAAGGGCACCGGCATCACCAGGCTGCCGGACCTGGTCGCGCGCGCCAGGGCGGGCAGCCTGCAGACGTACGCGAGCCCGGGCAACGGCTCGCCGATGCATATCCTGGGCGAGCTGTTCAACAAGGCTGCGGGCGTGAAAATCTCGCAAGTGCCCTATCGCGGCACCGCGCCGGCGGTGGTCGACGTACTGGGCGGCCAGGTGCCGATGACGTATATCACGCTGGGCGCGGTATCCCAGTACATCGGCACCGGCAGCATCGTGCCGCTGGCGGTGGCGGACCTGAAGCGCTCGCCGTTCGCGCCCAACGTGCCGACGCTCGCCGAGCTTGGCTACAAGGATGTGGAAATTGGCGCGTGGCAGGCGCTGCTGGCCCCGAAGGGGCTGCCGCCCGAGCTGGTGAAGACGCTGAACGCCCACGTCAACGACATCCTGAAGATGCCTGACGTGGTGGCGCGCATGGCCACCATCGCGGTCACGCCCGTGGGTGGCGAGCCGGCCGTGCTCGGCAAGCTGATCGCGTCGGACGCTACGCGCTACAGCAAGATCGTGAAGGAGTTCGGCATCCAGGCCGACTGAGCCTCGCCGCTGCCGATGCGGCGTGGAACACGGGCCCGCCTTGCGCGGGCCCGTTTGCGTCAGCGCTGGCCGAAGCTGGCGCCGAAGAACAGGTCCTTGTACTCGCGCGGCTGCGAGCGCCAGTATTGCCTGGGCGCGTGGACCTGCGCGCCGAGCTTCGCCGCCGCGTGCCATGGCCAGCGCGGATCGTAGAGCATGGCGCGCGCCAGCGAGACCACATCCGCCTCGCCGTTGGCGATGATGGCCTCGGCCTGCTCGGGTTCGGTGATCAGGCCCACCGCGATGGTCGGCAAGCCMACTTCGGCCTTGACCMGCTGCGCGTAGGGAACCTGGTAGCCCGGTCCGAGCTTGATGGCCTGCTGCGGCGAAACGCCGCCGGTGGTCACGTGGATGGCCGCGCAGCCGCGCGCMTTGAGCGCCCTGGACAGCGCCACGGTGCCGTCGATATCCCAGCCGCCCGGCACCCAGTCCGTGGCGGAGATGCGTACCCACACCGGCTTGTCGGCCGGAAACGCGGCGCGCACGGCGTCGAACACTTCGAGCGGGAAGCGCATGCGGTTTTCCAGGCTGCCGCCGTATTCGTCGTCGCGCTTGTTGGCCAGCGGCGAGAGGAACTGGTGCAGCAGGTAGCCGTGCGCGGCGTGGATCTCGATGCCGTCGAGGCCAAGGCGCGCGGCACGCTGCGCGGCGGCCACGAAGTCTTGCCGGATCTTGTCCATGCCGGCGCGGTCGAGCGCCTGCGGCGGATCTTCACCCTCGGCGTGCGGCACCGCGGATGGCGCCAGCGTCTTCCAGCCACGCGGCTCGTCGGGACGGATCTGGCTGCCGCCATCCCACGGCGCCTGGCTCGACGCCTTGCGCCCGGCATGGGAAATCTGGATGGCAATGGCGATCGGCGCGTGCGCTCGGGCCGCGGCAATCACCTTGCCCAGCGCGGCTTCGTTGGCATCCGAGTAGAGGCCCAGGTCCTGCGGCGTGATGCGCCCTTCCGGCGATACCGCCGAGGCCTCGATGATCAGCAGCCCCGCGCCGGACAGCGCGAGCTGGCCGAGATGGATCATGTGCCAGTCGCCGGCCGATCCGTCTTGCGCCGAGTACTGGCACATGGGTGCAATGGCGATGCGGTTTTCGAGCCGCAGGTTTCCGATCGAAAGCGGCTGGAACAATTGACTCTGGCTCATGGGGCACGGCTCCTTGCGGTCTGTGGCATGCGCGGCAGGCGCCGCACGCGCGTCTCGGGCGTCCCGGCCATTCTAGAACGGCTGCGTTTTCCGCGTCGGCGCGCGAAGCAGATGCTGCCGCTATGGCGCGCGCCCCGCGCCGGGCAGAGGCGGCAGGCCCAGCATGCCGAGCACCGGCCTGACCGCGCCCTCGAGCAGCGCGCGCTGCGGATTGATCCGCGCCAGCACGCGCACGCCGAGCAGCACCGCCAGCAGCTGGGTCGCGGCATCCTCGGCCGGCAGCACCTGCGGGACCTCGCCACTGGCTTGCCCCGCCGTCATGCAGCGCTGGAAGAAACGCTTGAGCTGGTCCAGCTCGGCKACGATGKCGCGCTGCAGTTCCTCGTCCTCGGGCGTCGACTCCACCGCCGCGTTGACCAGCATGCAGCCGCGATGGTGCTCGTCGGCGAGCGAGCGCTCGACGATCTCGCCGAAGAAGGCGGCAATCGCATGGCCCGGCGGCAACGCCGACTCCAGCCGGTCGATCCGGTCATGCAAGGTCTTGCCCAGGTAGTGTTCCAGCGCGCGCCGGTATAGACCGCGCTTGTCGCCGAAGGCGTTGTAGAGGCTGGGCTGCGTCAGGCCAGTCAGCCGCACCAGGTCGCGCGTGGAGGTGGCCTCGAAACCCTTGGCCCAGAAGGCATCTCCGGCGGCGTCCAGTACCTGCTGCTCATCGAATCCGCGCGGTCGCGCCATGGTGGTTCCTTGCCGTGTGATCAGGTGACGTGGTTTGCATCTGGGAACGAAGGGAATGACGTTTTCTATCGTTCGCAACAGAACGATTATATATCGATTKATACATAACACAAGACGGCCGCCCTGTCTGCYGGGTGCCCGGGCGAAGCCGCTGTTTGATCAAATGATCGAAAGCCGGTCCCGGGCGGCATGCTGCGGCGTGCGTCGGCGTGCGTCCGGGCGGGGCGACGCAGTGGCCGCGTGGTGCACTACGCCGGACTGGCGCATGGCTGGCGCAGCGGCCCCGTCGAAGAACTGGCCCCGGACCGGTTCGCMGCCGGCGGCGGCATCGAAGTCAAGGCCGTGCCGCTGAGCGCGGACATCGGCGAAGAAGCCGTCCGGCGCGCCCGCTCGCGCCTGGGCGAAGACCGCTACCGGCTGCTGACCAACAACTGCGAGCACTTCTGCTCGTGGTGCCTCTACGGCGAGAGCCACAGCGAACAAGTGCAGCGATGCCTGGCGCGTCCGCTGATGGCGCTGCGGCTGCTGGGTGCCATCGCCGCGACGTGGTGCCGCGGCCTGCGGGCCGCGCGCCCCGATGCCGTCGCCATGCCCGCCTGATGCCCGCCTGATGCCCGCCTGTTAGCGCGCGCCGCTCAGGCCATATGGGTGGCGCCCGGCTGGGCGCTGCGCTCGCCCGCCGTGACGTGGGCGATGGCGTCGAGCACTTCGCTCACTTCCGGCACCACGCCTTTCGCGCCGACGGACACCGACTGCCCCGGCGTGCTGATGCCGAAATGCTGGCTGTCGGTCACGGTAAACAGCATGACCGAGGGCTTGCCCAGCGCATCCGCCAGATGGACGAAACCCGTGTCCGTGCCGACCACCAGGGCCGCGGCATCGACGCGTTGCGCGCATTCGGTGATGGTCATGCGCGGCAGCACCTCCGCGCCCGGGATTTCCGCGGCCAGTGCTTCGGATTCCGCGCGCTCGGCCGGCGACCCCCACGGCAGCTGGATCTTGTAGCCGCGGCCCGCCAGTTCCCGGCCCACGGCAATCCACCGTTGCGCCGGCCATTTCTTGGCCTCGACCGAGGTGGCATGGAAGAGCATCGCGCGCGCAATGCCGTCAGCGTTCAGCGGCGTGGCGGGCGCGGGCACGCGCAAGGCATAGTGCTCGGCGGCATCGATCGGGTATCCCAGCGCGTTGGCGACCACCATGCGCATMTTGTAGCGCGCCGTGGCATCGCCATGCGGCCCGAAGATCTGCGTATAGGCAAAGACGGCGCGCGCCTCGCCGAGGTATTCGGCCGCGTAGCCGAGCCGGCGGCGCGAGCGCGCAAGCCAGGCCACGATGGCGCTCTTGTAGACGCCATGCACGTCCACCACCACGTCGTACTTTTCCCGGCGCAGCTGCCAGAGCGCGCCGATGATGGCACGCAGGTCGGCCCAGCTGCGCGACTTCTTGAAGCCGCGCAGCGGCGGTGCGATCACGCGATCCACGTCCACGGCCCAGCGCGGGATATCCGCGCAGGAAGCGTCCGCCACCCAGTCGATCTTGGCCTCGGGGTAGGCGCGGCGCAGGTCGGACACCAACGGCAATGTGTGGACCATGTCACCCAGCGAGGTGATCTTGATGACGAGAATGCGTTTCATGGGCGGTTCGGATAGCGGAGGAACGGGCCGGGAGCCGGCGAGGCCGTAGTATGCACCAGCACCCCAGCCGGCGCACCCCCGCGGCGGGCGCCCGGTCGCCCGGCCTAAGCCCAGACCGCCGGGCTCGCCACCACCGTGGCAAAACGGTCGTTCAGCGCGACCAGCGCCCCCCGGTGGACCTCGTGGGCCGCAAGCGGCGCGCCGCCCAGAKGATCGGGCAGGTCACGCGTGGCGCAGGCCGAGGCGACCACGGTCGTGCGATAGCCGTGGTCGAGTGCCGAGCGCACCGTGGCGCTGATGCACATATGGGTCTGGAAGCCGCCCACGATCAGCTCCTTGCGCCCGAGCCTTTCCAGCAGCGCCGCCAGCGTGGTGCCGGCGAAACTGTTCGGCAGGCTCTTGACCACGGTGTGCTCGMCCGCGCCCGGCTCGAGCCCTTCGATGATCGCAGCATAAGGACCTTCCGGATCGAAAGCGCCGCCGCTGCCGGGCCGTCCGTGATGCACCACGTGCACCACAGGGCTGCCGTGGCGCCGCGCCAGCGCCAGCAGATCGGCGCAGGCAGCGGTGGCGGCAGGCATGCCGGTCAGCGGCAGCTTGCCGTCCACATACTCGCGCTGGTGGTCCACCAGCACCAGCGTGGCGGCCTCCCAGGCCGAAGGGGCGCGGCTGGCGCCGGCAAGGTCGAGCAGGGTAAAGGGGGTGGACATCGTGACTCCTTTCTTGCGTGCAGTGTGCAGATGGCGGCCCCGCCGGGGCCGGCAGGCGCCGTCCTGGCGTCTACCGTGCAGGCGATGATAGGCCGCGCTATCCTGTTCGGCAATTCTCAATCCGCTCACATTCACTGTGCAAAAACGTTCACTGCATTGGGACGACCTGCTGACCTTGTCCACGCTGATCCGTACCGGCAACTACTCGGCCTGCGCGCGCGAACTGGGTGTGACGCACGCCACCGCAATCCGTCGCATCCGGCGGCTGGAGAGCGCGCTCGGCAAACMGGTGGCGACGCGCACCGAAGGCGCTTTCGCCCTGTCGGCCGCCGGGCGCGCGGCGCTGGCGGCAGCGCAGCAGATGGAAAATTCGGCCGAGCGCCTGCTGCGCGAGGTGGAGGATGCGGGCGCGGGCGTCTCCGGCGTGGTCAGCATCGCCTGCACGGCGGCGCTCGGCAGTCACTTCCTCACCCCGCGTTTGTCCACGCTGTACCGCGCCCACCCGCAGCTCGAAGTCAGGCTGGAGACGGACAACCGCATCGCCAGCCTGGCGCGGCGGCGCGCGCACCTGGCGGTACGGCTGGCGCGGCCGCAGGAACACGACGTGATTGCGCAACGCGCGGGCAGCATGGGATTCGGCCTCTATGCGCCGGCGCGGGCGGCCGATGCGGGACCCTGGCCGCAAGCCGAGCTCGCGGCCGCGCCGCTATGCGGGCTGCTCGACGAAGGGCTTGCGCTGCCGGAATCGGAATGGACGCACAGGGCCGCCGCGCGTACCGGTTTCCAGTCGAACAATATGCTGGCGGTGCACGAGGCGATCTGCAGCGGGCTTGGCATCGGGCTGTTGCCGCACTACCTGGCGCGCGGCGATGCGCGGCTGGCGCTGGTGCGCGAAGTGCCCGAAGTGGTGCGGGAGATATGGCTGGCCTATCCGCAGGAGTTTCGCGGCGCGTCGCGCTTCCGGCCGGTGATCGAGTGGCTTGCGCACACGCTTGAGACCTGCCCCTGAGATGACGGGCCAAAGCAAACGCCCGCCATGCGGCGGGCGTTTGCTTCGTCGGGACCGCGCGCTCAGGCAGGCATGGCTTGCGCGCCGCGGGCGGACCCCGGGGCGGCTACCGAAGCGGTCAGCAGGTCGGCCGCGGCCTCGATCCGCTGCGGTGCGCCGAACAGCCGCGCCACCACAAGTCCGCTCTGCAGCGCACCGAGCACAGCCTGCGCCATCGATTGCGCCGATATCGCGGCAGCCGTCTGCTGCGTGGCGTACACGCTCTCGAACAGGCGCGTGAGCCAGGATTCGTTCACGCGATAGTACTCCTTGAGCACCCGGTGCACGGGTTCCGGCAACATCAGCGCCTCGGTCGACAGCATGCCGACCAGGCAGATGCCGTCGCCGCCCGCCGAATCCAGCCACGGCTTCAGGAATTCGCGCGCCTGCGCTTCCGGCGGCAGGGCCGCGTCGATGTGGCGCACGCGTTCGCACACGCGGGCGCTGTATTCCGTCACGGCAGCCTCGACCAGGTCTTCCTTGGACGGGAAGTGGTAGTGGATGCTGGAGGTCTTCACACCCACTCGCTCGGCCAGGTCACGATAACTGAAGCCATTGAAACCCCGCTGACCGACCAGCACCAGCGTGTGCTCGAGCAGTTGTTCGCGTACGGATCGGGTTGTCATATGGCATGCATCCGCATTTCGGCGGACCCTCTTGACGTCGTTCAKAACAAAAACAGATCACACGGCGAAGGGACCGGAAACGCCGGCCGTTCGCCGCGTGCCCCGCTCCCGACTGCGGAAGCGGGCACCTTGACTTCGCTCAGGCGTTGGCGCCTTCGGTGAAGACATCGAACTTGCCGGTGCGGGCGCCATCGGTGAAGGCATCGCGGTTGCCGCTGCGCGCGCCATCGGTATAGCCGTCGCGGTTGCTGATGCGCGCCGGGCTGGCCGATACGCCGACGCGGTCCAGGCCGGCCACGATACGGGCGCCGTCGGTGTACGGGTCGAACTTGCCTACGCGGGCGCCATCGGTGAACGCGTCGCGGTTGCCGTTGCGGGCGCCGTCGGTGAAGGCGTCGCGGCTGCCGTTGCGCGCCGGGCTGGCCGACACGCCGACGCGGTCCAGGCCGGCCACGATACGGGCACCTTCGGTGTACGGGTCGAACTTGCCGGTGCGGGCGCCGTCGGTGAAGGCGTCGCGGTTGMCGTTGCGGGCGCCGTCGGTAAAGGCATCGCGGCTGCCGTTGCGCGCCGGGCTGGYCGACACGCCGACGCGGTCCAGGCCGGCCACGATACGGGCACCTTCGGTGTAC
>NZ_JBFTLQ010000111.1:0-20638 GCF_056396525.1 Cupriavidus sp. 05T41 | reverse complement strand
CGGCCGGGGCGATCCGGGCGCGGGGGGCACGGCGGGCGCGGCGGCGTGTGCCTGGCGCGCGGCCTGCGCCGCGCGCGCCACCGCCATCACCGACGCTTCCAGCGAAGGCGGCGGCGCAAACGGCGGCAGCGTGCGCAGCAGCGCCGCGAGCCGGTCTTCGCCGGCAATGAATCGCTCGTCCGCGCTCATGGCTGCCGCTCCTGCGGCGCCACGGCCGCCAGGCTCTCGCGCAGGCGCGCAAAGGCGTAGCGCAGCCGGCTCTTGATGGTTTCGAATTTCTCTCCCAGCGTCTGCGCGATCTCCTCCACGCTCATCTCGCTGAAGAAGCGCAGCACGATCACTTCCCGCTGCGCGGCCGGCAGCGCCATCAGCGCCTGCCGCACGCCTTGCAGATTCTGCCGCAGGCTCGCCTCGGCCTCGGGGCTGAGGTCGTCGGCGGGCAGGGCGAGATGGTCTTCGTCGAGCGTATCGCGCTGGCGCTCGTAGGCGCCGCGCAGCGTGTCGAGCCAGGTGTTGCGCGCGATCTGGAACAGGAAGGTGCGCAGCGCCGCGCTGGGCTGGTAGTCGCCGCAGCGGGTCATCAGCTTGACCCAGGTCTTCTGGGTCACGTCCTCGGCCTCGCCCGTGTTGCCCTGGCACAGCCAGGCCACGTAGTTGTACAGTGCGGCGTTGTGGCGGCGGAACAGCTCGGCCACCGGCTGCTCGATCAGGCCGTTGGCGACCAGCAGCATGAGGTCGGTGTCCGGCAACGCCGACAGGCTGGAGGCGGGTTGGTCTGGCATGCCGGCAGGCATGCGGTCGGGCGGGGCGCCGGGCGCGGAGGCATTCATGCGCGGCAGTATATGACAGCGCCCCGTGCCGCCGCGAGCGCGMCCCGCCGGGTGCGATGCAGCACGCGCCTGCGTGGCGCCCGCCGTCATCGCACCTCCGTCATCACTMCGCCTTCAGCGCTGCGGCTGCGGCGCGGGGCCGTCGCCCTGCGCCAGCGGCGCGCGCGTCGACAGGGCCTGTGCCAGGTCCACCAACTGAATGAACTCGCCGCGATAGCCGAAGCGGTCGCCGCCGCGCGCGCCGAGCGCCAGCGCGCGCGCATCGGCATAGCTCCAGGTGCCGACATGGCTGCCGCCGCGCAAGGCCTGGCCGAAGCCGGCCACCGCCGTGGCGAAGCGGAAGGCATCGTCGGCCTGCGCCAGCGGACGCACCGCGCCGGCCGGCACCGCCAGCTCCAGCAACTCGCTGGCCTGGGCCTGCGCGCGCTTGTAGCGCAACTTCACATGGGCCAGCTCGCCGGTGCCGCTGTTCGCGCCTTGCGGCTGCGGCTGGTAGCGCAGCGGATCGAGCAGGCCGGGCTGCCCTGCCAGCGTCAGCTCATAGAGCGCGGTCACCGTATGCCCCGCGCCGATATCGCCGGCGTCGACCTGGTCATTGTTGAAATCCTCGCGCCTGAGCGCGCGGTTTTCGTAGCCGATCAGGCGGTATTCCTTGACCGTGGCCGGATTGAACTCGACCTGGATCTTGACGTCGCGCGCCACCGTGGCAAGCGTGGAACTCATCTCCTCCACCAGCACCTTGCGGCCTTCCATCAGGTTGTCGATATACGAGTAGGCGCCGTCGCCCGCATCGGCCAGCTGCTCCATGAGCTGGTCGTTGTAGTTGCCGGTGCCGAAGCCCAGCGTGGACAGCGACACGCCCGACTTGCGCTTCTCCGCGACCATGTCCTTGAGCTGGCGGAAGTCGGTGATGCCGACGTTGAAGTCGCCGTCGGTGGCCAGCAGCACGCGGTTGATGCCACCGGCGATAAAGCTCTGCTGCGCGGCCTGGTAGGCCAGCGCGATGCCGCTCGCGCCCGCGGTGGATCCGCCMGCCACCAGGGCGTCGATGGCCGCCGAGATGGCGGTCTTGTMGCTGCCTGGCGTGGGCGGCAGCACCACGCGCGTGCCGCTGGCGTAGGTGACCAGCGTGATGCGGTCCTGCGGGCGCAGCGCGCCGGTGAGCAGCTTGAGCGATGCCTTCAGCAGCGGAAGCTTGTCGGGCGAATACATCGAGCCGGACACGTCGACCAGGAACACCAGGTTGGCGGGTGGCAGGCTTTCGCGCGCGGCGTCGGCGGCCTTGATGCCGATGCGCAGCAGCACATTGCTGGCGTGCCAGGGGGCCGGCGCGGCCGCGACGTGCACCGCGAAGGGCCGGCCATCGCGCGGCTGCGCGTAGTCGTAGGGGAAGTAGTTGACCATTTCTTCCACGCGCACGGCATCGGCCGGCGGCAGGCGGCCTGCGTTGAGCATGCGGCGCACATTGCTGTAGCTGCCGGTATCGACATCGATGCTGAAGGTGGAGACCGGCGCCTGCGCAACCTGCTGCACGCCGTTCTCGTCGATGGCGGCGTAGCGCTCGCGCTCKGGTTCGCCACGCCAGGCTGGCTGCGGGGAGGGCGCGATCATCGCCATGGGCGCGGGTGCCGCGGGCAGGTGGCGCATCGCCGGCGCGCGGGCATCGGCAGCGGSGCCGGCGAACGCTTCGGCCCGGCTGGCCTTGGCCGCGGGCCCGGTGGTGGCGGGCGTGGCGGGGGTGGCGGGCGTGGTGGTAGCGGCAGGGGGCGCGGGCGGCGTCGCCGTGTGCGCGGMGCTGCGCCCGGGCAACGAAGCCGGCGGCTGGGCGGCCGCGCCGTTGTCGTCGCCGGCGGGGCTCGCCTGCGGGCTGGGGGACGGTCCGCCACACGCGGCCATTGCCAGGGCAACGGCCAGGACTACCAGGCGCTTGTGCATGTTCATTTCTCCGGAAAGGGCCGCGCCGGCGGTGCCGGCGGCAGGGCGCTGCCAGTGAAACGAGCCAGGCTTGCCGGTGGGGTTGGCGCGGCGAAAAAAAAATCGCTCGGCCCGGTCGCCGCCCGATGGCCCACGATTGCCGCGCGCGGTCMATCGGGGCTGTCCCGCAGTTTGCTGCGGGTGTCGCACGCGTGCCGACGCMCTACAATGGCGGCTTTCCCCCCGGAGGAGGTAGGCATGGCAATCCAGGTATATTCAACGGCGCTCTGGCGCGGCCCGCTCGCGGCGGCCGCGGCGCTTGCGCTGCTAGGCGCCTGCTCGACCCCGACCAGCGCGCCGCCTGCGGCAAGCACCGCGCCCGCCGCGCCGGCCACCGCCATGCCGCCGGCGCCGGAAGTGGCCTCGGGCTACCGGCAGGGCATGACCACCACGTTCGCCGACAGGCATATGGCCGCGGCGGCCAACCCGCTGGCTACCGAGGCGGGCCGCAAGATCCTGCGCGACGGTGGCTCCGCCATCGATGCGGCGATCGCCATGCAGGCCGTGCTGACCCTGGTCGAGCCGCAGGCCACCGGCATCGGCGGCGGCGCGTTCATCATGTACTGGGACGGCAAGCGCGTKCAGTCCTACGATGGCCGCGAGACCGCGCYCGCCGGCGCCGACGAGAACCTCTTCATGCGTGCCGACGGCAAGCCGATGAGCTTCAGCGAAGGCCAGATCGGCGGCCGTTCGGTGGGCACGCCTGGCGTGCTGCGCGCGCTCGAGCTGGCGCACCGMCAGCACGGCAAGCTGGCCTGGGCCAAGCTGTTCCAGCCCGCCATCGACCTGGCCGAGAAGGGCTTCCCKATCTCGCCACGCCTCTATACGCAGATCGCCGCCGACAAGTTCCTGCCGAACTCGCCCGAGATGGCGGCCTACTTCCTCACGCCGGATGGCAAGGCCAAGCCGGTCGGCACCATGCTGAAGAACCCGGCGCTGGCCCGGACCCTGCGCGAGATCGCGCGGCGCGGGCCCAATGCGCTGTACACCGGGCCGATCGCCGGCGAGATCGTCAAGCAGGTCAATGGCAGCGCCAACCCGGGCTCGCTCTCGCTGACGGACCTGCGCGACTACCGCGCCAAGGAGCGCGCGCCGGTCTGCAGCGACTACAAGCGCTGGAAGGTCTGCGGCATGCCGCCACCGTCGTCGGGCGGCATCGCCATCGCGCAGATGCTCGGCACGCTGCAGGCGCTGGAGGCCAAGGATCCGAGGTATGCGCTGGCCGCGATGGCGCCCCGGCAGGTGAACTCGCCGGCCGGCCTGGAACCCACCGTCGATGCCGTGCACGTGGTGTCCGAAGCGGGGCGGCTGGCCTATGCCGACCGCGGCCTCTACGTGGCCGACGCGGACTTCGTGCCGGTCAACGTGGCCGGCCTGATCAACTCGGCCTACCTGGCCCAGCGCGCCAGCCTGATCGGCGACAAGAGCATGGGCAAGGCCGAGCCCGGCGTGCCGCCCGGCACCAGCGTCGCGCTGGCGCCGGACCGCTCGCCGCCGCGTGTGTCCACCTCGCAGATCGTGGCCGTGGACAGTGCCGGCGGCGCKATCTCCATGACCACCACGGTGGAGAGCTATTTCGGCTCGCACCTGATGGTGCGCGGCTTCGTGCTGAACAACCAGCTCACCGATTTCTCGTTCGTGCCGAGCGAGAACGGCAAGCCGGTCGCCAACCGCGTGCAGGCGGGCAAGCGCCCGCGCTCGTCGATGGCGCCGACGCTGGTGTTCGACCGCGAGACCGGCAAGCTGGTGGCCACGGTAGGCTCGCCCGGCGGTTCGCAGATCATCGAGTACGTCTCCAAGACGCTGGTGGGCCTGCTGGACTGGAACATGGACGTGCAGGCCGCGATCAACCTGCCCAACTTCGGCAGCCGTAACGGCCCGACCGAACTGGAAGCCGGACTGGTCAGCCCGGCGCTGGCGCAGGGCMTGACGGAACGCGGGCACCAGGTGGCGCAGATCGAGATGACCAGCGGCACGCAGGCCATCATGCGGCGCCAGCGCCCGGACGGGAAGTGGGCGTGGGCGGGCGGTGCCGACCCGCGGCGTGAAGGGGTGGCGCTGGGAGACTGAGCGCAGCGCCGGCGCATGCGGCTGGCGCACCCCATGCAAAAAGGCCGACTCGCGGAGAGTCGGCCTTTTTGTTTGCCGKGAAGGCGCGGGTCTGGCGGGGCCGCTCAGTCCAGCCGCACGTCGGCCTGCTTCACCACCGCGGCCCAGCGCGCCCGCTCGGCCACGAAGAACTTGTTGGTCTCCTGCGGCGTCATGGTCACCACCTCGGCGCCCTGGCCGGCCAGCTGGGCCCGTACCTCGGGCAAGCGGATGATGCGGATCAGCTCGGCGCTGATGCGCGCCACCAGCGCATCGGGCATCGCGGCCGGCGCCATCACGCCTTGCCAGGTGCCGGACTCGAAGCCGGGCACGCCCTGTTCTGCGATGGTCGGCACCTGCCCGACCAGCGGCATGCGTGTCTTCTTGGACACCGCCAGCACCTTGAGCTTGCCGGCCTGCACCTGCGGMWRCGTYGCCAGCATCCCGTTCATCAGCACCTGCGCCACGCCGCCCACGGTATCGGCCACGGCCTGCGAGCCGCCCTTGTAGGGCACGTACTGCCACTTGGCGCCGGTGGCCTGCGCCACCGCCACGCCAGCCAGGTGCGGCGCGCTGCCGATGGCGGTGACGGYGAAATTGAGCTGGGTGCGCTTGGAAAGCTCCACCAGTTCCTTCAGGTTGTTGGCCTGCACGGAGGGGTGGACCACCAGCAGGTGCGGCGAGTAAGCCAGCATCGACACGCCCTTCAGGGCCTTGCCCGGATCGAAGGTGAGCTTGGTGTAGACGGAYGGGCTGATGGCCAGCGCGCCSACRTCGCACAGCAGCAGCGTGTGGTTGTCGGTGCCGGCCTGCGCCACCATTGCCGCGCCGATATTGCCGTTGGCGCCGGGGCGGTTGTCCACCACGATGGGCTGGCCGAGCGCTTCGCCGAGCTGCTTGCTGATCAGGCGGGCGATGATGTCCGACGAGCCGCCAGCCGGGTAGGGCACGACCATGCGGATGGGGTGGGTGGGCCAGTCGGCTGCCTGTGCGGCGGAGGACAGGAGGGTACCTGCGGTGCCCAGGCCGCCCGCAGCGGCGGTGGCGCCCAGGGCGGAGAGCTGGGAGAGGAACGTACGGCGGCTGGTCGGCATTGCTGCTGTCTCCGTTATTGTATGGGTGTTGTATGTTGTCGTATCTGTTTGATGATAGCCTGAAGTCCGGGGAAGGTCTAGGGGCGGATTTATGACAATAATGTCGKGCTGTGCCTCCCGGGTCGCACCTTTCCGGCTGCGGGCAGGCTGCCACACATATCGTGTGATATGACAACTGGTGCGGAAAGAAAAGAGCCTCTTCCCCGTCGGGGAAGAGGCTCTTCATGGCAACAGGCAGCGCTGGAGTGCAGCGAGAGCAGCGAGAGCGCTTTCTTCGTTGCCTGGCCTTATTGCTTTGCCTTCTTCGCGTACTCCCAGCCCATTTCGGCCATCGGGCGCGCGCGCTTGCCGGCATCCAGTGCCTGCGCCGACGACGCCGTGCCGTCCACCACGCGCTTCATGATGCCCTGCAGGATCCCGGCGATGCGGAACATGCTGAAGGCCAGGTAGAAATTCCAGTCGCCGGTGATCGGCCGGCCGGTGCGCTTCTCGTAGGTGCGGCGGTACGCGGCTTCATCCGGGATGCCCAGGCTCGTGTAGTCCAGCCCGGCGATGCCGCGGAACTGGCCCGGGGCGATGTGCCAGCTCATGCAGTGGTAGCCGAAGTCGGCCATCGGATGGCCGAGCGTGGACAGTTCCCAGTCGAGCACGGCCAGCACGCGMGGCTCGGTGGGGTGGAACATGAGATTGTCGAGCCGGTAGTCGCCGTGGACGATCGAGGTCAGGTCGGCATCTTCCTGCGGGATGTGGTCGGGCAGCCAGGCCATGAGCGAATCCATGGCGGGAATGCTCTCGGTCTCGGACAGCTTGTACTGCTTGGTCCAGCGCTCGATCTGGCGCGAGAAGTAGTTGCCCGGCTTGCCGTAGTCGCCCAGGCCGATGGCCTTGTAGTCGACGGTATGCAGCGCGGAGATGACACGGTTCATCTCGTCATAGATGGCCCCGCGTTCGGCCGTCGTCATGCCGGGCAGGGACTGGTCCCACAGCACGCGGCCGGCGACGAATTCCATGATGTAGAAGGCGCGGCCGATCACGCCCTCGTCCTCGCACATGGCGTACATCTTCGCCACGGGCACGTCGGTGCCGGCCAGCGCGGCCATCACGCGGTATTCGCGCTCGATGGCGTGGGCCGAGGGCAGCAGCTTGGCCTTCGGGCCGGGCTTGGCGCGCATCACGTAGGTCTGTCCCGGCGTGATCAGCTTGAAGGTGGGGTTGGACTGCCCGCCCTTGAACTGCTCGATGGTCAGCGGGCCGGCAAAGCCGGCCACGTGCTCGCCCATCCAGGCTTCCAGCGCGGCCAGGTCGAAGCGTTGCTGCTCGGCCACCGGCCGCGTGCCTTCGAAGTTCGAAACGTTGTTGCTCATGCTGTCTCCGTTATTTMGGTGTTTCCGGGTATGCCGCGTCGTCTGGTCTTCTTGGATTCGGGTCTGCGTGAGCAGAGTGTATTGCGTTGCGCGATTCGGTTTCCGCGCGGGCATGCCTAGCGTGGCGGCGCCTGCAGGTCGCGAAAGCGCAGGTACTGGTGCAGCAGCACTTCCATCGTGGTGTGGCGCGTGCCGCTGTGCACCGGCGTAGGCGGCGAATAGTTCAGCATGCGTACCACCCAGTCCGCGGGCGCGTCGCCCACGTCCAGCACATTGATGCAGCCGGCGGTCTGCATCAGGCTGCCGTAGAACACGCGGCGCCCGCAGGCGATGGCGTGGGAGAGGATGGCGCGGTTGGTGCCGCCGTGCAGCACCAGCAGGGCAGTGTCCCAGCCGGGGTCGTCGCGCAGGCGTTGCAGTTGCGGCAGCACGCGGTCGAGGAATTCGCCCACGCTCTCGCCGTCGAGAAAGCGCTTGTCTTCGGGCACTTCGCCTTCGAAGGCGCCGATGAAGGCATCGCGCAGCTTGTCGTCGCCGATGCCGGCCAGCTTGCCGCCGCGGATTTCCTGCAGCGCGGGCCAGGTTTCGAGCGCGGCGTCGGCCATGCCCGGGATTTCCGCCAGCACGCGCTCGGAGGTTTCCACGGTGCGCGGCAGGCCGCTGACGATGATGCGGTCGAAGCGCACCTGTTCGGCGGCAAAGGCGCGGCCGGCGGCGCTGGCCTGGGCGCGCCCGGTTTCGTTCAGCGGCACGAGTTCGGGCAGCGCGGGGCGGCCGGTCTCGTCGAAGTAGGTCACCGCGCCATGCCGCATCAGGTAGACGCGGCGGCGGGGCGAGGGCGGCATTTCCATGCGTGTCTCCGGTGCTGTTTTGCTGTTGCCCGTCTGCGCGGGCATGCGTGGCTCGGTGCGCGGATGCGCTGCTGCCCGGGTGMCTAGCGGTAGCGCGGCTTGCGCTTCTCCAGGAAGGCGCCGATGCCTTCGCCGCCGTCCTTGTGGTGCAGCGCGGCCACGAAGTTGTCGCGCTCCTCGGCCAGGTGCTCGGTCAGGCTGGCGGTGCCCGCATGGTTGATCAGTCCCTTGATGCGGCCCACCGCGTGCGGCGACTGCGCGGCCAGCGATTCGCCCAGGCGCAGCGCCTCGGTGAGCGCCTGGCCTGGCGCCACCACGCGGTTGACCAGGCCGAAATGGGCCAGGCGCGCGGCATCCGCKGGCTTGCCCTCCATCATCAGCTCGGAGGCCAGCTGGCGCGGCAGGGCGCGCGCCAGCTCGTAGGAGCCACCGCCGTCTGGCGTGAGGCCGACCTTGACATAGGCCAYGACGAACTTGGCGTCGCTGGCGGCMACCACGAAATCGCAGGCCAGCACCAGCGAGAAGCCGGCGCCCGCCGCGGGGCCTTCCACCGCCGCGATGATGGGCTTGGGAAAGGCGTGCAGCGTTTCGATCCAGTGGTTGAGGACCTCGATGCTCTCGGCCTGCACCGACTGCGGCTTGGCGCGGTTGCCGAGCAGGCGGTTGAGGTTGCCGCCGGCGCAGAAGACGCCGTCGGCGCCGGTGATCACCACCGCGCGCACTTCGTCGTCGCGCGAGGCCAGCTCCAGCGCTTCCTGCGACGCCGCGTAGATGTCCGGGTGCAGTGCGTTGCGTGCCTCGGGGTTCGAGATGGTCAGCACCAGGGTGGTGTCGACGCGTTCGGAAAGCAGCTGTGCGGTCATGGCGGCTCGGTGGCGGAAACGGGGCTGGCGCGGAGCATGGCCGCGACAGCGCAATCAGATGCGAAACGACCGCAAGCCCTGGGGGCTTGCGGTCGCGGGATTACTGCTCTTCGGCCAGCAGCGACAGGCCGAGGCCGGCGCGGCGCCACAGCCACGGGCTGGGGCGGTAGCGCATGTCGCCGGTCAGGCGCTCCAGGTTGCGCAGCACGGTCAGCACGAGGTGCGGGCCGATCGCGTCGCCCAGCGCCAGCGGGCCCTTGGGATAGCCCAGGCCCAGGTTCACGGCCAGGTCGATGTCGACCGGCGTGGCGATGCGCTGCTGCGCGATGTCGCTGGCGATATTGACGATGCAGCTGATGATGCGCTGGGCCACGAAGCCGGCCGAGTCACGGATCACCGTGACCGGCACGCCGTCGGCCGCGAACAGGCCGTGCGCGGCTTCGCGCATGTCGGCGGTGGTGGCCGGCGTGGTCATCAGCGTGCGGCGCTTGGTGGCCTCGAACGGCATCAGCGTGTCGATGGCGACCACGCGGGCGGGATCCAGGCCTTCCTGCAGCGCGCAGGTGGTGGCGTCCAGGCCCAGCGGCGTGACTACGATCAGGGCTTCGCCAGACGGCAGGTTGCCGGCTTCGGGCGTCATGCCGAGTGCGTGGATCAGCTTGACGGCCATGGCGTGGCCGCGTTCGTCTGCACGGCTCACCCACACGCTGGCGGGGCGCGTRGCGGGCGCCGCGGTGGTGGCGGGCAACTGCTTCTGGCCGTCGGCATAGCGGTAGAAACCGGCGCCGGCCTTGCGGCCGATCAGGCCGCCCACCGAGCGGATCGCCGTGATCGGCGACGGACGGTAGCGCGGTTCCTGGTAGAACTGGTTGTAGATCGATTCCATCACCGGGTGCGACACGTCCAGCCCGGTCAGGTCCATCAGCTCGAACGGGCCCATGCGGAAGCCTGCCTGCTCGCGCATGATGGCGTCGATGTCGGCGAACCCGGCCACGCCTTCCTGCGCAACCTTCAGGCCTTCGATGTTCATGCCGCGGCCGGCGTGGTTGACGATGAAGCCGGGCATGTCCTTGCAGCGCACCGGGGTATGACCCAGGCGGCGCGACAGTGCCATCAGCGCATCGCCCACGGCGGGGTCGCCCGACAGGCCGTCGATCACCTCGACCACCTTCATCAGCGGCACCGGGTTGAAGAAGTGGTAGCCGGCGACGCGACCCGGGTGCTTCGCGCCGACCGCGATCGCGGTGACCGACAGCGAAGAGGTGTTGGAGGCGATCACGGCATCCGGGCGCAGGATGGCTTCGAGCCTGGCCACCAGCTCACGCTTGACTTCCAGGCGCTCGACGATGGCTTCCAGCACCATGTCGCAGCCGGCCAGGTCTTCGAGCGCATTGCAGGGCAGCACGCGCGCCAGCGCGGCCGCGCTGGATTCGGCGCTCATCTTGCCCTTCTCGGTCAGCTTGGCGAAGGTATCCTGCAGGTACTGCCGCGCGGCCGCCACGGCCTGCGGGTTGGTGTCGTACAGGCTGACGGTCAGGCCGGCCTGCGCGGCGATCTGCGCGATGCCCCGGCCCATGGCGCCGGTGCCCACGATGCCGAGGGTGTCGATGGTGAAAGTGCTCATAGTCCGTCCAGAAAGTTGTGGTTAAATTAGCACGATCGTACGWTTTCTGCATCWTCCGCGACAGTCGCCGGGTGCAAGCGGCGTGCGCTGATCGGCCACAGGCAGCCGCCAGAGTCTGCCATGGCCCACATGCCTGCCGGTTCCTTGCGCGCCGGACGGTGTATGACGATGAATTGCGGGGCCACGCCGTGGCCACCCATAACGAGGAGAGAGACGACATGCTGAAGCTCTGCGGATTTTCCGCCAGCAACTACTACAACAAGGTCAAGCTGGCCTTGCTGGAAAAGAACCTGCCGTTCGAGGAAGTGCTGGCCTGGCTCGGCGAAACCGATCACGATGCATCGCCCCTGGGCAAGGTGCCCTACATGATCACCGATCGCGGCCCGCTGTGCGAGTCCGAAGTGCTGGACGCCTATATCGAGTCCACCTACCCGCAATTGCCGCTGCTGCCGGCGGACCCGTACCAGGCCGGCAAGGTGCGCGAACTGGTGACCTTCCTGGAGCTCTACCTGGAGCTGACCGCGCGCGAGCTGTACCCCGAGGCCTTCTTCGGCGGCAAGGTGAGCGACGGCACCAAGGAGCGGCAGCGCAAGCTGCTCGAACGCTATATCCCGGGGTTTGCCAGGCTGGCGAAGTTCTCGCCGTATATCGCCGGCGACACCTTCACGCTGGCCGACTGCGCRGCGATCGTKCACCTGCCGCTGATCTCGTCGTGCACGAAAATCATCTACGGCGACKACATGCTGGCCGAGCTGCCGGTCAAGGACTATCTCAAGCGCATGTCGGAGCGCCCTTCGGTGCAGAGGGTGAATGCGGAGCGCAAGGCAAATACGGAGCTGATGCTCAGCCGGAGGAAGTAAGGGGGGCGCGGCTCCCCGCGTGCGCCGCCGCGGGCCTTGAGGCGTGGACCCCGAGGCCCCGGAAACACCGGGAAATCCCCGGAAATCCCTTACAGATTCTTCAGCCGCTCCAGCGCCAGCGCCAGCGTCTGCTCCTTCTTGGCGAAGCAGAACCGCACCACGCCGGATTCGCGCGGCTGCGAGTAGRAGGCCGACACCGGGATCGCCGCGACGCCGATTTCCTTCGTCAGCCACATCGAGAAATCGGCTTCGCTCATGTTCGAGACGGCCGAGTAGTCCACGCACTGGAAGTAGGTGCCGTCGGACGGCAGCAGCTTGAAGCGGGTGGTGGCCAGCCCGGCGCGGAAGAAGTCCCGCTTGGCCTGGTAGAAGTCGGCCAGGCCGAGATACGGCGCGGGGTCGGCCATGTAGTCGGCCAGGCCGTGCTGCACGGGCGTGTTGACCGTGAATACGTTGAACTGGTGCACCTTGCGGAATTCGGCCGAGAGCGCCGCCGGCGCGGCGACGTAGCCGACCTTCCAGCCGGTMACGTGGTAGGTCTTGCCGAAGCTCGACACCACGAAGCTGCGGCGGGCCAGCTCCGGATGGCGCGAGACCGATTCATGCGGCTGGCCGTCGAACACCATGTGTTCATAGACTTCGTCGGACAGCAGCAGGATGTCGGTGCCGGCCAGCAGCGCGGTCAGGCGCTCCATGTCGCCGGCGCGCCAGATGGTGCCGGTGGGATTGTGCGGCGTGTTGATCATCAGCATGCGCGTGCGCGGCGTGATGGCCGCGGCGATGCGGTCGAAGGGCACGCGGAAATGCGGCGCGTCGAGCGCGACCGATACCACCTTGCCGCCGGCCAGCTCGATGGCCGGGATGTAGCTGTCGTAGCACGGCTCGAGCACGATCACTTCGTCGCMCGGATGCACCGCGCACAGGATGCTGGTGAGAATGCCCTGGGTGGCGCCGGCCGTGACCGTGATCTCGCTGTCCCAGTCGTAGGCGTGGCCATAGAGCTTGCCGATCTTGTCGGCGATGGCCTGGCGCAGCTTGGGCACGCCTGCCATCGGCGGGTACTGGTTCAGGCCCGAGCGCATGGAATGCGCGACGGCGTCGACGATCCTCGGGTCGCAGTCGAAGTCCGGGAAACCCTGGCCGAGGTTKACTGCATTGCGCTCGGCGGCCAGCGCCGACATCACGGTGAAGATAGTGGTGCCGACCTTGGGCAGGCGCGAAGGCGGCGGCGTGAGCGGGGGCGGCAGGAAGGAGGCTTGGCTGGACATGGGAAGCTGCGTCAGGCTGGGACGGTCGGGAGGAACGGTCCGGATGGTCAATGGGCAGGAAGCGATCCCGGCATTCTAGCGGGGATCGGCCGGCGCCTGCGGGGCGTCACCCGCGCGCGCCGCCAGCCAGGCCGGAAAGGCCTGCGGCAGCAGGATGTCCACGCCGCTCTGGCGGCGCAGGCGACCCTTGAGCTTGAGCACGGCCTTGTCCTTKGAAACCAGGCAGGCGGCCCCGGCAAAGTGCGCCAGTTCGATGAATTTCTGGTCGTCGGTGTCGCGGCAGCGCGGCAGGCGCGCCGCCAGCGTGTCGGCCTCGGCGGGAATCGCCATGAGGGTGGTGAGGCTGTCCACGGTAGCCATGGCGGCGGGGATGTCGACGCCAAAATGGGCGAATTGCGGATAGGCCAGCACCCGGCGCAGTTCCTCGCGGCAGTCCGGGCGGATCACGGCGGCGATGGCGCCGGCGCGCAGCGCGGCCCGGATGGGCTCGGCATGCGGGTCGGCGAACACCAGCAGGTCAACCCAGATATTGGAGTCAAGCACCACCCGCGGCGCGGCGGCGGCGGTGGCTTCGGTGGAGTGTGATGGCATTMGTTACAATCTGGTCTTTGTGTTTGCCGCGATTTTGCCATGCTCATCGTCCTGTCCCCTGCCAAGTCGCTCKACTACGAGACGCCCGCGCGTCTGAAGACCCATACGCTGCCGCGTTTCATCGAGCGCTCGGCGGTGCTGATCGAGCGCTTGCGCAAGCTCGCCCCGCAGGATATCGGCGCGCTGATGGATATCTCCGACAAGCTCGCCGTGCTCAACGCCACGCGCTACGGCGACTGGTCCCCCGAGTTCTCGGCCGCCAACAGCAAGCAGGCCGTGCTGGCCTTCAACGGCGATGTGTACGAAGGCCTGAACGCGCCGTCCCTGTCCACCGACGACCTTGCGTTTGCGCAGAAGCATGTGCGCATCCTCTCMGGCCTGTATGGCGTGCTGCGCCCGCTGGACTGGATGCAGCCCTACCGCCTGGAGATGGGCACGCGCCTGGATACGGCTGCCGGCAAGGACCTCTACGCCTTCTGGGGCGACGACGTCACCAGGCTGCTGCAGGAAGACTTCAAGGCGCAGAAGGCCGAAGGCCAGCCGGTGCTGGTGAACCTCGCTTCCGAGGAGTATTTCAAGGTGGTGCGCCCCAAGGTGCTCGGCGCGCGCATCGTCACGCCGGTGTTCGAGGACTGGAAGGGTGGCCGCTACAAGATCATTTCCTTCCATGCCAAGCGCGCCCGCGGCACCATGACGCGCTACGCGGTGACCCACCGGATCACCGAGCCGGCCAAGCTCAAGCGCTTCGCCGAGGATGGCTATGCCTTCGACAATGAGGCGTCGGACGATGCGCGCTGGGTGTTCCGCCGGCGCCTGGAGGACTGAGCGGCAACCGCCTGCCCGCTCACGCACCGGCGCCGACGCGCTCCTGCACACGCTTTCGAGAATCCACAAGCCATGACACCAGCCCTGCATATCTCCGCCAGCTTCGACGCAGGCGCCATCGAGGTCGAATCGCTCGCGCAGGCCAGCGATATCCGGCTGCGCATCCGCGCCGACTCGCACGCGGAATTCCGCCAGTGGTTCCATTTTCGCCTGCAGGGCGCGGCCGGCCAGGCCTGCAGCCTGCAGTTCCTGAATGCGGGCGACTGCACTTACCCGGATGGCTGGCGGGGCTACCAGGCCGTGGCCTCGTACGACCGCGCGCACTGGTTCCGCGTGCCCACTGCCTTTGACGGCAGCACCATGACGGTCTCGTTCACGCCGGAGCACGACAGCGTCTGGCTGGCGTACTTCGAGCCGTATTCCGAAGATCGCCACCTGTCGCTGCTGGCCGCCTGCCAGCGCTCGCCGCTGGCCAGCCTGTCGCACCTGGGCAGCACGGTGGACGGCCGCGACATGACCGCGGTGACCATCGGCAAGGCCGGCGAGGGCAAGAAGACCATCTGGATGATCGCGCGCCAGCATCCCGGCGAAACCATGGCCGAGTGGTTCTGCGAAGGCGTGCTGCAGCGCCTGACCGGTACCGGCTTGTGGGCCGGCGACCCGGTCGCGCGCAGCCTGCTGGCGCGCGCCGTGTTCCATATCGTGCCGAACATGAACCCGGACGGCGCCGCGCGCGGCAATCTGCGCACCAACGCGGCCGGGGCCAACCTGAACCGCGAATGGATGGCGCCGGACCCGCAGACCAGCCCGGAGGTGTACCACGTGCGCCGCGCCATCGAGGCGACCGGCTGCGACATGTTCTTCGATATCCACGGCGACGAGGGCCTGCCCTATAACTTCGTCGCCGGCAGCGAGATGCTGCCGGGCTTCACCGAGGCGCAACGCGCCGAGCAGCAGCGCTTCATCGAAGCATTCAAGCGCGCCACGCCGGACTTCCAGGATGTGTACGGCTATGCGGCGAGCAAGTACAACGCGGATGCGCTCAAGCTGGCCTCGAAGTACATCGGCCATACCTTCGGCTGCCTGTCGCTGACGCTGGAGATGCCGTTCAAGGACAATGCCGACCAGCCTGATCCGTCGGTGGGCTGGAACGGCGCGCGCAGCGCGCTGCTGGGCGCGGCCATGCTGCAGGCGATCCTCGCGCAGCTGGACTGAGCGCAAGGCAGCAGGCCGCGTCGGACGCGGCCTGCCTTGTCCCCGGCATCAGGCGACGTCAGTGCTGCGCTTTCTTGCCGGACTTGCTGGTGCTCTTGGTGGTGGATTTGCTGCTGCTGCTGCTCGACGCCTTGGTGGACTTGGTGCCGGAAGCCTTGCCCGAGCCGGACTTGGCCGCCTTGCTGCCTTTGTGCCCCTTGGCGCTGGCGGCCTGGCGGGTGTTGCCGTGTACCGCGKGCGCGGCCGCCGGCTCGCTGATGACGGTGCYGCTGCCATCGAGCAGTTCGTAGGCCAGCATCATGCCTTCGGCATAGCCGCAGCGCACCTTGACCGGTTCCCACTGCGCCTCGGCATTGCGTTTGTGCGCGGTGGCGGCGAAGGTCACCACGGAGCTTACCGGCACGGCTTGCTTGCCTTGCGAGAAGCGTCCATCCCACGGTTCCACCGTGGCCTGGCCGGCGCCGAGCGCACCGGTGGGAATCTTCAGCGCATCGAAGCTGGCCGAGCGCGGCACCACCCAGCTGGCGTGCGCCGCGCAGTCGGCCACGTCGGCGCTGGCGTTCTCGGTCTGCATCAGTTGCTGGCGCATCTGCGCGCGGTACTCGGCCAGGCTCACGCGGCCTTGCGCGGGCAAGGTCACGGTCTTGGTGGGCGGCGTGGCGGACGGGGAAGGCGGCAAACGGGTGGCGGCCGGCGCCGGCGTGGCGGCCTTGGCGGCCGCGGTGGCGGTGCCTGGCGTGCTCGCCACGGCATCGCTATCGTTGAGCGGGGTATCGGCGCAGCCCGCCAGGGCGATCGCACCTGCCACTGCGGCAGCGAGCGCGCACAGGCGGCGGCCGATCAGGTCGGAGATTCGTCGGATCACGGGATCGTCTTGCTTTGAGGCAAAAGGGGTTGGCAAAGGTCTGCCATGATAGAGGAAAGCCATGCCCCAAAGTTCCGAAATCTCCCGATCCTAGGTACTACCCTAGGTTCTTCCGCTGCGTTCTCCGAGGTATTGCCGCGATCGCGATGGCGATGAATGCGGGCGCCATGCCGCTTGCCGGGCACGTCTGCGCGGCTGCATTGCACAGCCGCGCCGCCTGCCGCGCATGGGCGTGGCAGGCGCCAGGGATCAGCGGGCCGGGGTCGTCGTGACGAAAGCCTTGAGCTCGTCGAGCAGATGATTGAGATCCGCCTTGAGCTTGCCGAAGCCCGCGTTGTGCACGAGACCCACTTCGTCCATGTACAACTTGCGGTTGATCTCCAGCTGCAGGCTGTGGCGGCGCTGTGCCGGCTGGCCTACCACGCGCACGATCTCCACGCCCTTGTAGGGGTGGTTGCGCCAGACGTCATAGCCCAGTTCCTTCAGCACGGCTTCGACGCGGTCGGTGAAGCGCGTGTCGCAGGTGGTGCCGTCGCGGTCGCCGACCACGAAGTCCGGATGCTGCAGGCCCGGGTGTTCCGTGGCGTACTGCGCCGCTTCGCTCGGCATCGAATGGCAGTTGATGTGCCACGCACTGCCGTGCTGCGCGACGGCCTGGTCCGCGAGTTTCTGCAGCTGCGCGTAGTAGGGCAGGTAGTACTGCGCGATGCGTGCCTGCACCTCGGCCACGCTCAGCTTGCGGTCGTAGATGGCTTCGCCGGTATCGAGCACGCGCCACACCAGGCCCTTGCCGAGCCGGGTCTTGGAGGTTTCCTGGCGCGGGCCGGGCCAGGGCGCGTCGAGCACGGCTTCGTCGATTTCCTCGATGCCGCGGTTGGCATCGAGGTAGCTGCGCGGGAAGCCCGCGCACAGCAGCGCAATGCCGCGTGCGGGGGCGTCGGCGTACAACTCGTCGACAAAGGTGTCCTCGGCCTGGCGCAGCAGCGGCAGGGGCAGTCCGGCGGCCGGCCGGAAGTCGGCCGGGTAGGTGGTGGCGCTATGCGGCGAATCGAGAAAGAGCGGGCTGCTCTCACCTTGCGGCAGTTGCAGGAGGTAGGGAGTGAGCCCGGTCTTTMGGTCTGCTTCCGTCATGATGAGCTTCGGTTAATCCAGGGAGATCTTGGCTGCGCCGGCGATGCGCTTGTTCTTCGCCACTTCGCTCTTGATCTGTGCGGCGAACTGCGCCGGCGTGTTGCCGACCGGCACCGCGCCCAGCTTCTCAAGCTTAGCCTTGACTTCCGGTTGCGCAAGCACCTTCACGGTGGCGTCGTGCAGCTTGGCCTGCAGGTCGGCCGGCAGGTTGGCCGGCGCGATCAGGCCGAACCACGATGCATCGTTGACTTCGGGCAGGCCGAGTTCGGCGAAGGTCGGCACATTGGGCAGGGCCGGCACGCGCTTGGGCGAAGCCACCGCCAGGGCGCGCAGCTTGCCGCCTTCGATGAAGGGCAGCGAGGACGGCAGGTTGTCGAACAGCACCTGCACCTGGTTGGCCAGCGCATCGTTCAGCGCGGGGCCCACGCCCTTGTAAGGCACGTGCAGCAGCTCGGTCTTGCTGCTCATCTTKAACAGCTCGCCCATCATGTGCGACACGCTGCCGTTGCCCGCCGAGCCGTAGGCCATCTTGTTCGGCTGGGCCTTGGCCAGGGCGATGAAGGCCTTCATGTCGTTGGCCTTGACTGCCGGGTTGATGCTCATCACGTTGGGCACGGAGGCCAGGTTGGTGATGGTGGTGAAGTCCTTGGTGGCGTCATAGGCCAGGCGCGGGTACACCGCCGGATTGATGCCGTGCGTGGAAGCCGTGGCGATGCCCAGGGTGTAGCCATCCGCTGCGGCCTTGGCCAGGAATGCGGTGCCGATGCTGCCGCCGGCGCCGCCGCGGTTGTCCACCACCACCGCCTGGCCCAGCTGCTGGCCGAGCTTGTCGGCCACGATGCGCGCCACGATGTCCGTGGTGCCGCCAGCGGGGAAGGGCACCACCAGCGTGATCGGCTTGGTCGGGTAGGTACCCTGGGCCGCTGCCGGCAGCGACAGGCCGGCGGCGACGGCGCCGGTGGCGGCAAGGAGGCGGAGCATGTTACGGCGTTGCATGGTTGGGTTCCTGAAGKAGAAGGCGAGGAGKAGAGAAGCGGAGGGCGGAAAGGTCTTGGAAGTAAGTCAAAGCTGCCTGCCCCGATTCTGCTTGTTCGTGCACGCAGGCCGCAAACGAAATAAAATCGCGTKATCATTCCATTTGGTAGTGAAGTGAGGGGTAACCTATGCGACGCTTGTGTCCGTCGCTGACTGAATTGCAGGCCTTCGAGGCCGCCGCGCGCTATAACAGCTTCACCGTGGCGGCGCGCGAGCTTCATGTGACGCAAGGGGCCGTCAGCAAGCAGGTGCGCAGCCTGGAGGCCTTTCTCGGCGTGGAATTGTTCGAGCGCGTGCGCCAGCGCCTGATGCTGACCGATGCCGGCCAGCGTTACCTCGACCGCATCCGCCCCAGCCTGACCGAGATCGAAGCCGCCACGGTGGAACTGATCGCCCGCCAGGGGCGCGGCGGCACCCTTCATATCGCCAGCATGCCCACCCTGGGCGCCAAGTGGCTGATTCCGCGCCTGCCGCAGTTCTTCGAGAAGCATCCCGATGTCAGCCTGGAGTTCGTGCCGCATGCGCAGGGCTACGATTTCTCCCAGCCCGATCTCGACGCCGCCATCCGCTTCGGCGACGGCGTGTGGCCGGGCAGCCTGGCCGACTACATGACCGGACGCGAAGTGCTGCCGGTGTGCCGGCCCGGCCTGCTCACGGGCGAGCCCGATGACATGGCACGCGCGCCTTCGGCCCTGCTGCGCTATCCGCTGTTGCATCACACGACCGTGCCCGAGGCATGGCCGGACTGGTTCGCCGAGCTGGGCGTGGCCACGCGCAAGGCATGGAGCGGCGCGCGTTTCGACCAGTTCTCGCTGCTCACCCAGGCKGCCATGTCGGGACTGGGCATCGCACTGATCCCGCGCTGCCTGATCGAGGAAGAACTGGCCACCGGCGCGCTGGTCGTGGCGCATCCCGCGCGYGTGCTKAGCAAGAAGGGCTATTACCTGTGCTATCCGGAGCAGAAGCAGCACCTGCCGGCGCTGCAGACATTCCGCCAGTGGGTGATGGAAGGGGTKGACGTGGTCGTGTGAGGGTCGTCCCGCGCTGTAATCAATTCTTACGCTTTTGCCCGACGGATTTCCTGTCGGCGCACGTTTAAGAGACATKACAGAAGGCATGCCGCGCCTGTCGCGCGGCGGTCGACTGGAGATGCTCATGCGCAAGCCCACGCCGCCGCCGGCGATGACAGGAGGGGGGACGATATGAAACGCGTGCTGATCGCGGCACTGCTTGCCGCTTCGCTGGCAGGTTGCGTGGTCGTGCCGGCACGGCCGGCCTACTATCACCGCGCGCCGGTCTACGTTTACTGAGGAGGGGCCGCGCCTGCCCGGGGGCGGCGCGGCACGGGCAACCATGGCGGGCGCAACGATCCCCAGCGAGACCACACCCATTGAGCGACAAGGATCCGGACKACKATGTCCTGCTGGCGCGGGTCGGCAGGCATGACGCGGCCGCCGTGCGCGAGCTGGTCGCGCGCAAGCTGCCGCGCGTGCTGGCGCTGGCCACGCGCATGCTAGGCGACCGGGCAGAGGCGGAAGACGTGGCCCAGGAAGTGTTCGTGCGCCTGTGGAAGCAGGCCGGGCGCTGGCAGCCGGGGCGGGCCCGCTTCGACACCTGGCTGTACAAGGTCGCGTTGAATCTCTGCTACGACCGCCTGCGCGGCGAGCGCGGGCAGGCCATCGAGGACGTGCCCGAACAGGCCACGCCGCAGGCCGGTCCGGAAGAAGCGATGGAGGCGGCCATGCAGGGCTCGCGCGTGGCCGCGGCGCTGGCGCGGCTGCCCGCGCGTCAGCGCGAGGCACTGGTCCTGCATTACTACCAGGAGTTGTCCAACGAGGAGGCGGCGGCACTGATGGGCGTCAGCACCGAAGCGCTGGAAAGCCTGCTGGCGCGCGCGCGGCGCGGCCTGCGCGAGATGCTGGCAGCGGGCGGCCAGCGGCCCTGATGAGGAAATGCGATGACACCCGAGAGATTTCGCGCACTGACCGAGGCATACGGTGCCGATCCGGCGCACTGGCCGGCCGGCGAACGGGCCGCGGGCCAGGCCATGGCCGCGCTGCCCGAGCATCGCGCGGCACTGGCGCAGGCCGCGGCGCTCGACGCCCTGCTGGCCGGGCATGTGGTGGCCGCTMCCGATGCCGCGTTGATGCGGCGCATCGC
>NZ_JBFTLQ010000110.1:0-21331 GCF_056396525.1 Cupriavidus sp. 05T41 | reverse complement strand
GCTTGYGGTGCCGCGGGCTTTGGTGCGCCGGACGGCGCCGCCGCGGGCKCCTKCATGCCGTAGCCCGGCGCGCCGGCCGCGCCAGCCTGTTGCTGCACGTCACGGTTGAAGCTGCGGTTGTCGCTGCGGATATCGTGCCGCTGCGCGAGCGTCTGCCAGCGCTCGGCCAGCGTCCTGAGCAGCGCGGGATCGGCCTTCCAGTAGCCTTTGCGCGCGGCCTCCATCATGCGCTCGATGACCTGCGCCTGGGCCTGGGGCGCGTTGCGCTCGAACCATTCGTCGAGGCCGAGCTTGTGCTTGTCCTTGACGTAGACCTCGGCGAACTCGGTCCACTGGTCGTCGCGCACGATCTCCGGCGCCACCGCGGTCCAGCCCCAGAAGTTGTTGACGGTGTCGAGCATATTGAGCGCGCCGCTGTAGCCTTCGGCCTTCATGCCCTCGATCCAGCCGGGATGGAAGTAACGCGTGCGCAGTTCGGTGGCGAGAAAGGACGCTGCCGTTTCGGTGCGCGCGTGGTTCGCGTCGCGCAGGTTGGAGATCAGCAGCTCCGGCGCCTTGCCGGTGAGGTGCCGCACCGCCAGCCCGATGCCGCCGAGATACTGGAACGGATCGTCGGTGGTGAGCATGCCATACAGGTTGGAGCTGCGCGCCAGCAGCGCGCCCTCCACGCCCTTGAGATTCTCCGCATAGAGATTGAGCTGCGGCAGCTTCTCGCCCCAGGTCTTTTCATCGGGGCCGTAGGCGTATTGCATGCGCGCGAGATAGAGGCCGGCAAGCTTCGCATCCGCCGCCTTGCCGCTGCCGAAGCTGTCGCTGGCGAGGGTGGCGTCGTTGAGGCCCGTGCCGTAGTTGCCGGACTCGCTGGCGAAGATGCGCGTGAGCGCCAGCGCCTCKATGCGCTCCGCGCTCATGTCCTGCGCCTTGAGCTGCGCCAGGCGCTCGCGCACCAGGCGCGTGCCGGCGGCCACCGCGTTGTCGGGCTCGGGCTGCGCCGCGGCCAGCCTGACGGCTTCGGCCAGCCACTTCATCAGGTTGGGAAAGTGGTCCCGGTAGAGGCCGGTGGCGGACAGCACCACATCCACGCGCGGACGCTTGAGTTCCGCCGCCGGGATCGCTTCCACGCCGATCACGCGGCCGCCGCCGTCCCACTGCGGGCGGATGCCCATGGCAGCCAGCGCCTGTGCCTCGAGCATGCCCTGGTGCCGCATGGTTTCCACGCTCCACAGCGAGAAGGCGAGCTTGGCGGGCCATCTGCCGTGGCGCGCGCGCCAGTCCGCGATCATCGCTTCAGCGGCAGCCTGCCCCGCCTGCCATGCCTCGCGGCTCGGCACCTTGGACGGATCGAAGCCGTACAGGTTGCGCCCGGTCGGCAACGCATCGGGATTGCGCACGGGATCGCCGCCGGTGCCGGCAAGCACATAGCGGCCGGCCAGCGCGGTGAGCACCGCTTCGCCCTCGGGCGCTGCGTCGAGGCTGGCGTAGAGCGTGCGGGCGCGTTGCATGTCTTCGCGCTGGCGCACATCGGCCAGGCTGGCCAGCGGCGCGCCGTCGCTTACGTAACGGCGCAGCATGGCGTAGGGCGCGGTCTGCGCGAGCTGCCTGTAGTCGAGCGCGAACAGTTCMTCCGGCTCCTGCGGAAACACACGCTTGAGCCATGCCGGGCCGAGCATGGCCATCACCGTGTAGAGACGTAGCTCGGGCTGCTGCGATTCGCCGAAGGTGTGCAGTCCGTACGGCTGCAGCGCGCCGGCGAGTTCGTGCAGGTKCGTGTGCAACGCATCGAGGAAGCCCGTGAACTGCGCGCCGGCGAGTGCCCGCGGCCAGCCCATGTCGTCGAGCAGGTGCAGGCGATCGCTGCGCGCGAGGATGTCGTCGCGCAGCGTGTCCTTCACCGCGCCTTCGTCCTGCTGCAGGTAGTTGTGCAGCTGGTCATGCAGCGTGGAGAGATCCGTATGCAGGCCCGCCGGCTTGAACGGCGGGGTCTGGTGGCTGACGATGGTGGCGCGGCCGCGGCGCTTGGCCTGCAGCGCTTCGCCCACGTCGTCGACGATGTAGGGATAGATCACCGGCACGCTGCCCAGCACCAGGTAGGGCTGGTCGGTCACGGACAGGCCGCGCTCCTTGCCGGGCGTCCATTCCTGCGTGCCGTGGGTGCCGTAGTGGACCAGCGCGTCGCGCCCTTCGCGCGCCCACAGGTAGGCGGCCATGTAGAAATGGTTGAGCGGCGTCCTGGTGGAGTGGTAGAGCGCTTTCTCGGCGGCTTCGTCGCGCTCGCCGCGCGGCGGCACCGGCATCAGCGCCACGTTGCCGAGCTGCAGGCGCGKGATGGCAAAACCCGCCTCGCCGTTGCGGCGGGTCGCCATGGCCGATGATTCGGGTTCGCCCCAGCGCGCCTTGACCTCGGCGCGGAATCCGGCCGGCTGCGCGTCGTACCAGCGGCGGTATTGCGCCATCGGCATCCATGCCGCGCGGCCTGCGTCGAGCAGGCGGCCGAGCTGGCCTTCGCGATAGAAGGGCGCGAGCAGCGCGCCGAGCTCGCGCTGCAGCAGGGCTTCGTTCGCGGCTTCGGTGCGGTAGCCCGCGGCATGCAGCGAAGCAAGCGTGGACGAAAGGCTGCGCGGCAGGTTGAGGAACGATGCCGACAGGTTTTTCTCGCCCGCCGGATAGTTGTAGAACAGCACCGCCACGCGCTTGTCGGCATTCGGCGTGCGCTGCAGGCGCGCGAGCGCGAGCGCCTTGTCGGCGACGGCATCGAGCTGCGCCGGCAGGCTGACGATGCTGCCGTCCTTCTGCGAAGTGGCGGCCGCCAGCATGGGATCGCTGACGCCGGCCAGTTCCGGCTGCACGAGGTAGAAGGGCGTGTCGGTGAGGCTGATGCCTTGCGGGTCGCGCGCCCAGTCCTGCGCGTCGCCACGGCGATAGGGCATGACCTGCAACACCGGAATGCCGAGCGTTTCGAACTCGGCCTTGCGGCCCGCGGCGTTGAGCATGATCTGCCCGTTGACCAGCACGTCGGTGATGCGCTTGCCGCCGGGCGCGGCCATGCGCAGCACGCCGTCGGCATCCATCACGGGGCTGTAGAACACCAGGGCGCGGGCGCCGCGCGCCTCGATGCGCGCGACCAGGTCATCGACGAAAGCGCTGTCGAGTCCCGACACATAGGCCTGGTGGATCGCCACGCCGATCACCGGCTCGCCCGCATGGCCGGAGACGGCGAGCGCGGCATCCGGCGATTCGGTGACCACGCTCGCCAGGCGCGGGTGATAGTAGGCGGCCTTGGGGAAGATCACCGGCGCGGGGATGGTGCTGTCTTCGCCCATGGCGGCGCGCAGCCGGAATTGCTGCGCGGCCAGCGTGCGCATCATGGCGTCGAAGTTGGCGCGGCCGCCGTTGACGTAGTACGCGTGCACGCGCTTGCCGAGCGCGGCGTCGACGCCGTGCGCTTCGAAGCGGTCGGTGGCGATCAGCAGTCGCGGCACGCGCGCGTTCGTCCACAGCGGCCCGAGCCTGGCGAGCATGTCGGTCACGATGTGATCGCGTGGCGCATCCAGGATCAGCATTGCGGCGCCGTCGATGAACGGCGCCACATCCTGCGCGCTCATGCGTTCGAGATAGCGCGCGCCGAGCGTCATGCCATGCGCGCGCGCCATCGCCTGCAGCGGCTCGAACTTGCCGGCCGGCACCGGCGAGGTGGTGAGCACGGCGATGCGCGGCGGCGCCGCGCCAGCGTGCTGGGCGCCGAACGCCAGCAAGGCCAGCCATAGCAGGCCGAGCGCGCGCAGAAGACGCAGGCAGTCGTTTCTTTGTGGGGACATGGTTTGTTCTATGCGCCTTTCGGTCAGAACGACAGCTTCACGCTGGCGGCAAAGGTGCGGCCCGGCTGCGTGTAGAAATCCAGGCCCGGTTCGCTGGCGGCCACGCCGGACTGGCGCACGTCGCCCCACAGCCAGTACTTCTTGTCGAACAGGTTGTTTACCGACAGCACGATGCTGGCGTAGCGGTTGAAGCGCCACCACGCCTGCACGTCGGTCACGCCATAGCCGCCCGGCTTGAAGTAGGTGAAGCTGCTGTCGTCGGTGCGCGTGACGGGACGCGCGCCGCGCCAGCGCAGGCTGGCGCCCTGGCCCTGGCTGTTGCTGCCGCGCTCCCACGTCAGCGCGGCGCTGGCGCGCAGCGGCGAGACGCTGTTGAGCGGGCGGTCGGTCTGCTCGTTGGTGCCGTGCGCATAGGCCACCGCGCCATCGACGCGCCATTGCGGCAGCAAGCGATAGCTGCCGCGCCACTCGGCGCCGTAGATGCGCACGCTGCTCTGGTTGCGATACTGGTAGGTGGCGCGCAGCCCCGCCAGGCAGGCCGGGTCGGAAGGGCAGTTCAGCTGCACCTGCTCGATGAAGTCCTTGTAGCGGTTGTCGAACAGCGCCACGCTGCTCTGCACGCGTTCGTCGGAGTAGCGCGCGCCGATCTCGAAGGAGCGGCTCTTCTCGGAGTTGAGGTCGCCGTTGGGCGCGGCGCCGTAGCCCTGGATGGTATTGCGGAAGCTGCCGTTGACTTCCTGGTAGTTGGGCGCGCGGAAGCCGAACACGTATTGCGCCCACAGGTTGATCCGGTCGGTGGCCTGCCACAGCGCGGACAGCTTGGGCGAGAGCGCGGAGTCGCTCTTGCTGATGGCGGGCTTGGAGGCCACGCTGTTGTAGAGCTTGTCGTCGTCCGGGCCAAGCGAGTAGTGGTCGAAGCGCAGGCCCGGCGTGAGCGTGAAGCGGCCGCCGGCGAACTGCAGCGCGTCCTGCACGAACACGCCGGTCTGGCGCGTCTCGCCGCTGGGGAAATCGTGGATCGGGAAGTTGTCGCCGGCCAGCGACTTCGATACCGTACCCGTGGTGCGGTTGTACGCGGTGCCGTCGCGGTTCTCGCTCGAGCGCACGCGGATGAAATCCACGCCGCCGGTAAACAGGTGGCCGACCGGGCCGATGGCGAACGATTTGTCCGCCTGCAGGTTGAAGCCGGTCTGCTGCTGGCGGAAGCCGAACAGCAGGTGCACGTCGCACAGGCTGGTGCCGGCCGTCGAGCCGGAGCAGCCGGCGCTGGTGCGGCTGCGCACCTGGTCGGTCACGGTGCGGTTCTCGCTCTCCTGGTAGAACACGGTGGCGCCGAGTCGGTCGAGCACGCGGCTGGCCGGCTTCCATTCGTAGTCCAGGCTGACGCGGTTGCGCGAGACGTCCTCGGTGCCGCTGGCGGAGGTCACGCGCGGCAGTGACGGCGACAGGCGGCGGATATCGGTGAAGGTATCGCCCTCGCGGTGCTCGTAGGTCAGCCTGAAGCGATGGCCGGCGGCGGGATCGAACACCAGCTTGCCCAGCCAGGCATTGGTCTCGCTGTTCTGCGGGTTGGCCACGGAGCGGCCGGTGGAGGTKGAATCGTCGCCGCCCATGCTTTGCACCGCGTGCGCCTTGCGGTGCGCGTACATGAACAGGCCCTTGATGGTTTCGTTGCCGCCGGCCACGCCCGCGGTCTGGCCGAAACCGCTGTCGATGCCGTTCCACGACAGGCCCGCTTCGCCGCCCGCGGCATTGCCGCGCATCAGGTCCTCGGGATCCTTGGTGACATAGGACACCACGCCGCCGATGGCGTCCGAGCCGTACAGGCTGGAAGCCGGCCCGCGCAGCACTTCGACGCGCTTGAGGAAGGAGAACTCGGGCGCGTCGCGAGTGGCACTGGACAGGTTGGAGGGACCGCCGCCGTTGTAGTAGTCGGGCAGGCGCACGCCGTCCACCATCAGCAGCACGCGGTTGTCCTCGATGCCGCGGATATTGATGCTGCCGGTGCCGAAGCGGCGCCGGTCGCGCGGCACGTCGACATCGGGTTCGTCGGCGAACAGGCCGGCTTCGTCGACCGGCTGGGTGCGCTCGATCTGGCGCGCCTCGATGGCGGTGATGGTCGAKGCGACCGCATCGGCGCGCTCCTCGGTGCGGGTGGCGGTGACCACCACCTCGCTCAGCKGGCGGACCGGCTCCTCGGCCGGTCCGGCGGCGAAGGCAGGGCAGGCCAGCGTGGCGCAGACGGCGATGGGCGTGACTCGGACGGAGGCGCGCAGGCGCGCCAGACAGCGGCGTTTCATGGATTTTCCCCCATATGAAAACGAAACGCTGGCTGGCTGGAGCGATGGTGCGGGTGGCTGGCTGGCGTGGTCAGGCGCAGCTCGGCACAGCCGGCTACGCTCTATTGAGAATGCGAATTATTATCAATTGGTAACGATTTGTAAAGCAGACATGCAGAGGCATTGTGCCGCCCATGCCACACCGATGTGGCCTGCGGGGCCGGCCGCAAGGCAAAAGGGCGGTGCCGGCTGACCGGCACCGCCCCCTGGCGTGGATGCAACCGCGGTGAGTGCGCTCAGTGCCGCTCGACGGCCGCCTCGCCCCCCACCAGCACCGGCATGCGATTGCCTTCGGCATCGATCTGCAGCGGGCCGGTGCCCGAGAAGCGGTCCAGTGCGAGATAGATCACCGGCGTGATGAACAGCGTGATCACCTGCGAGAACAGCAGGCCGCCCACCACCGCCAGGCCGAGCGGCTGGCGCAGCTCGGCGCCGGCGCCCAGGCCGAGCGCCAGTGGCAGCGCGCCCATCACGGCGGCGAAGGTGGTCATCAGGATCGGGCGGAAGCGCAGCAGGCAGGCCTGCCGGATCGCGCGCGCCGGGGCCATGCCCTGCTCGCGCTGCGCCGCCAGCGCGAAGTCGATCATCATGATGGCGTTCTTCTTCACGATGCCGATCAGCATCAGCACGCCGATGGTGGCGATCAGCGACAGCTCGATATTGAAGATGAACAGCGTGAGCAGCGCGCCCACCGCCGCCGAGGGCAGGCCGGCCAGGATGGTCAGCGGGTGGATGTAGCTTTCGTACAGCACGCCCAGCAGCGTGTAGATGACGGCGATGGCCGCCACCAGCAACAGCACCTGGGTCGCCTGCGAAGACTGGAACACCGCCGCGTCGCCGCCCCAGCTGGTGAAGATCGAGGTCGGCATGGCGATCTCCTGCCGGTAGGCATCGATCTTCGAAGACGCGTCGCCCAGCGCCGCGCCCGGCGCGAGATTGAACGACACCGTCACCGAAGGCAGCTGGCCCTGGTGGTTCACGGCAATCGGCCCGACCCGGCGCTCGGTGGTGGAGAAGGCCGAGATCGGCACCATCTGCCCGGTCTTGCTGCGCACGTAGAGCTTGGAGAACGCGGTCTCGTCGGCGCGGTCGATGTCGGCCGCCTGCAGGATCACGTAGTAGTTGTCGATCGGCGTGTAGATGGTGGAGACCTGCCGCTCGCCGAAGGCGGAATACAGTGCCTGGCGCACGTCCTGGATCTGCACGCCGAGCGCGTTGGCCTTGTCCCGGTCGATGGAGAGCTGCGCCTCCAGGCCGGATTGCTGCGAGTCGCTGGTGACGTCGCGGAACACCGGGTCGGCGCGCATCTTGACCATCAGCTTGTCGGAAAACTCCTGCAGCTGGCCGGCCTTCACGCTCTGCAGCGTGTACTGGTAGCGGCTCTTGCTCTGGCGCCCGCCCAGGCGCAGGTTCTGCACCGGCGAGAAGTAGACCGCCAGGCCCGGGATGCCGGCCACGTCGCGGCGCAGCGATTCCACCACCTTGGCCATGCGCGGACGCTCGCCCAGCGGCTTGAGCTCGACGAACATGCGGCCGGTATTGATGGCGGGCGAGTTGCCGCCGCCGATCGACACCACGATGCTGCGCACCGCGGGATTCTTGCGCATGCGCTCCGCGGCGTCGCGCAGGCGGTCGGCCATGGCGTCGAAGGAGATGTCCTGCGGGCCTTCGGCGTTGACCTGGATCTGGCCGATGTCTTCTTCCGGGAAAAAGCCCTTGGGAATGGTGGCGAACAGCACCGCGGTCAGCACGAAGGTCAGCCCGGCCACCGCCAGCACTGACTTGCGGTGGGCCAGGCACCAGTCGAGCCCACGCGCATAGCGGTGCAGCGTGAACTCGAACAGGTCCTCGAACCACTGCGTGGAGCGCATCCCGATGGTCTGCTTCTGCGCCACGGCCGGTGCGTGCGCGCCGCCGGCGTGGTCGCCATACGCGTGCTGGGACTCGTCGATGGGCACGTTCTCGGCCGAGAGGAAGCGCGCGCACAGCATCGGGATCAGGGTCAGCGATACCAGCGCCGACACCAGGATCGACAGCGACACCACCGCGGCGAACTCGTGGAACAGCAGGCCGATCACGCCCGGCATGAAGAAGATCGGGATAAACACCGCGATCAGCGAGATCGAGATCGAGAGGATGGTGAAGCCCATCTCGCGCGAGCCGACCAGCGCGGCCTTGAGCGGCGGCACGCCTTCCTCGATATGGCGCACGATGTTTTCCAGCATCACGATGGCATCGTCCACCACCAGGCCCACGGCGAGCGTGATGGCCAGCAGCGAGACGTTGTCCAGGCTGTAGCCGAACGCCTTCATCAGCGCCACCGTGCCGATCAGCGAGATCGGCAGCGAGACGGTGGGGATCAGCGTGGCCGCGGCGCGGCGCAGGAACAGGAAGATCACCAGCACCACCAGCGCCACGGTCAGGGCCAGTGTGAACTGCACATCGTGGATCGACTCGCGGATCGACTGCGAGCGGTCATTGACCACGTTGACGCTCACCGAGGCCGGCATCTGCTGGATCAGGCGGGGCAGGGCGTTCTTGATGGCGTCGACCACCRCCACCGTGTTGGCGTCGGGCTGGCGCAGCACGGCCAGCACGATGGAGCGCTCGTTGTTGAGCCAGCTGCCGGTCTTGATGGTCTCGACGCTGTCCTCCACCTCGGCCACGTCGGACAGCCGCACCAGCGCKCCGCTGGGCTGGCTGGCCACGATGATGTTGCGGAAGGCGTCGGCGCTGGCGAGCTGGCGGTTGGCCTGGATGGTGAGCGTCTGGCGCGCGCCGTCGAGCGTGCCGACCGGGGTGTTGGCGTTGGCGCGGTTCAGCGCGGTGGCCAGCTCGTCGAGCGTCAGGCCGCGCGCGGCAAGCGCATCCGGATGGGCGCGCACGCGCACCGCGAAGCGCTTCTGGCCGAAGATCTGGACCTGCGCCACGCCCGGCAGGGTAGCCAGCGTGGGCGAGATCAGGTTGTCGCCGAACGCGTTGAGCTCGGCCAGGCTCATGGCCGGCGAGTTGATCGCCAGCAGCAGCACCGGTGCATCGGCCGGGTTGACCTTGCGGTACGACGGCGGCACCGTCATCTCGATCGGCAGCGAACGCTGCGCGCGGAACAGCGCCGCCTGCACGTCCACGGCCGCGGCATCGATGTCGCGGTCGTTGTTGAACTCGATGGTGATGCTCGAGTTGCCCAGCGTGTTCGACGAGCTGATCACCGACACGCCCGGAATGGTGGCGAACTGCTTTTCCAGCTGCGTCGCCACCGAGGCCGCCATGGTCTCGGGGCTGGCCCCGGGCAGCGTCGCCGTGACCTGGATCACCGGCGAGTTGAACGAGGGCAGCGCCGCGATCGGGATGGTGGGGTAAAGCGCGATGCCGGTGACGATCACCGCAAGGCACAGCAGCACCGTCATCACCGGACGGCGGATACAGAGCTCGGACAGGGTCATGGCGTTGGGGCTCTGGAATTCAATGCTTGGCGTCGGCGGMTGCGGCGCTGGCCGCGACGGCCTTGGCCGCCGGCGCGCCTTCGCGCACCAGGCTGCCCGCGCGCAGGTTCTGCGCGCCCTCCACCACCACGCGCGTGCCTGGCGGCACGCCTTCGATGACGGCGGCGCCGGCGGTCGAGACCTGCACCTTCACCGGCACCGGCTTGACGCGGTTGTCGGGCTGCACGACGTAGACGAAGCGGCCCTCGGGGCCGGTCACCACGGCCTGCGGCGGCACCGACAACGCACCCTTGAGGGTCTGCACCACGACATCGACGTTGGCATAGGTGCCCGGCCACAGGCGCTGCTCCTCGTTGCCGAACTGGGCCTTGATGCGGATGCTGCCGTACTGCGGGTCGACCGTGTTATCCACGAAGCTGATCTTGCCGGTGACCGGGCTCTTGCTGCCGTCGTTGGGCAGCGCGGTGACGGTGACCGGGCCGGCGTGCATCGCCTCGCGCAGCGCCGCGAGCTGGCGCTCGGGCAGCGTGAAGGTGACGGCGATGGGCTGGATCTGGGCGATGGTGACCATCGGCAGCGCGCTGTTGGGCATCACCAGCGAGCCGGGGAACATATTGATCACGCCAGTGCGCCCGGCGATGGTGGCGCGGATGGCGCCGTAGCTGACCGCCACGCGGCCGGCCTCGATCGCGGCCTGGTCGGCGCGGATGGTGGCTTCGAAGCCGTCKACCTTGGCCTGGGCGGTATCCACCGCGCTCTTGGAGATGAAGTTGCGCTGGAGCAACTCGTTGCTGCGCGCCAGGGTGCGGCGGGCGTCGGACAGGTCGGCCTGGTCGCGCATCAGCTGGGCCTGCGCGCGGGCAAGGTTGGCCTCGTCCATGCGGGTGTCCAGGGTGAACAGCAGGTCACCCGGCTTGACGGTCTGGCCTTCCTTGATGTGCACGGCGCGCACCGTGCTCGAGACCTGCGGGCGGACCTCGACCGTGGACAGCGCACTGACCGTCCCGTTAGCGCTTACTTTCAGCGGAACGTCCCCCTGCTGGACCACGGCCGTGCTCACCACCACCGTGGCGGGCGCCTTTGCGGCGGGCTTGGGCGCCAGCCACGCGCGCCAGCCGTACCATCCGCCCGCTGCCAGCGCGGCCAGGACCACGGCCAGCACCCATGGGGAGACGCGTCCCTTTCCCGTGCCCATGCCTGGACTCCACTTACCGTCGACGAAGCCCTTGGCCTGGTCGATGCCGTTCGTTTTCATGTGAGGACTCTCTTACAGTGCGCGCATCAGGCGCCGCTCCCCGACGGCCCGGTTTCTGGGAACCAGTGCCGACTCGCGACAAAACCGCTACTAGTACAGGATCGGGACCGCCGGCGGCTAGTGGCGGCGCCCTCCACCCCATTACAAACTATTACAGCACGGGGGGTACCTGCTTGTATCAAGAGCCAAACATTAGCAGAAAGCCAGCCGTGTCGGCCATCGGCGCGGGCGGGCGCTGATGCTTTCTATCGACACATCGCGGCGCTGGCGGCGGCGGAGCGCATGCCGGCCTGAGCGCAGACCCGGGTACGCGCGCTCAGGCCTGTGGCGCGGGTGCCTCGCGCTGGCTCCAGCGGCAGCCCAGCACGCGCGCGCGCCGGGACACGCCCAGCGCCAGCAGCATCAGCACGGYGGCGCCCCAGTGCAGGGCGCCGGCGCCGGCGGTGGCGTAGATCGCCGCGCCACCCATGGCGCCGAGGGCCTGGCCGAGGTAGATCGAGGAAGAGTTGAGCGAGATCGAGGCCGAGGCACGCTCCGGCGCCAGCGCCACCAGCCGCGCCTGCTGCGCGCTGTTGGTGGCGAAGCCKCCCACGCCCCACAGCATGAAGATCAGCACCAGCGCCACCGGGCCGACGGTGGCCAGCGGCCACAGCAGCATCGCCGCCAGCGAGGTCAGCATGGCGACCTGGACGATGCGCGCGGGCGTAGCCCGGTCCATGCGCGCGGCAGCCAGCACATTGCCGGTCACGCCGCAGGCGCCGTAGGCCAGGAACATCAGGCTCAGCGTGGCGCCGCTGATGCCGTGCACGTCGCGCAACAGCGGGGCKATGTAGGTAAACAGCGTGAACATGCCGGCGGACTGGATCATGGTGGTGGCCACCACCAGCACCATCGGMGTATGGCGCAGCACCGCGCCCCAGGCGGCGCGGCCGACCGGCTCCACGTACAGCCGCGGCGGCAGCGCCCGCCACACGGCCAGCGCCGCGGCCAGCGCCATCACGCCCACCAGCGCCATGCTGAAGCGCCAGCCCAGCGTGCTGGCGATCCACGTGCCCAGCGGCACGCCGACCACGCTGGCCACGCTCCAGCMGAGAAAGACKAAGCTGATGGCGCGCCCGCGCGTCTGCGCGTTGACCAGCAGCKGCAGCGTGGCGGCGGTCTGCGGCGTATAGATGGCCGCGCCGATGGCGGTCAGGAAGCGGACCGCCATCAGGGCGGCAAAGCTCGGCGCCAGCGCCGCGGCCAGGTGCATGACGGCGTAGACCAGCAGCGATCCGGCCAGCAGCAGGCGGCGGTCGATGCGCGAGCCGAGCGTGGCGAACAGCGGGGCGCCCACGCAGGTAGCCAGCGCGAACACCGCGATCAGCTGGCCGGCGGTGCCCGCGCTCAGGCCGAAGTCGCCGGCGATGTCGTTGAGCATGCCGGTGACGATCATCGCGCCGGTGCCGATGACGAAATTGCCGAAGCACAGCGTCAGGAGCCTGGGATCCATGGCGGGCGGCGCTAGAAAAAAGAGGGCGGAAAGACGAAAAACGCGGCCGGAGGCCGCGCGGGATGAGGCGAGTGTAGCGGGTTTGCCCGGTTCGCGTTTGCGGCGAACCGGGCACCGCGCCGCGGACTCCGGTGCCGGCTCTAGCGGGACAGGGCCGGCGTCAGCGCCTTGGGATTGGCGATGCTTTCGTGCTTGCCGGCCAGTACGTCGAGGATGTTCTGGAAGGCGATGCGGAAGTACATCTCGTAGCTCTCCCGCTCCACGTAGCCCAGGTGCGGCGTGCAGATGCAGTTTTCCATGCGCAGCAGGGCGTGGCCCTGCAGGATGGGCTCGGACTCGAACACGTCGACCGCCGCCATGCCCGGGCGGCCGCGGTTGAGCGCGGTCAGCAGGGCGTTTTCCTCGACCAGCTCGGCGCGGCTGGTATTGACGAACAGCGCGGTCGGCTTCATGCGAGTGAGGTCGGACAGCTTGACCAGCCCGCGGGTCTCGTCGTTCAGGCGCAGGTGCAGCGACAGCACATCGCTTTCGGCGAACAACTGCTCCTGCGACTCGGCCACCGCCAGGCCGTCCTCCCGGGCGCTTTTCTGCGAGTTCTCGCGGCCCCACACCAGCACATTCATGCCGAAGGCGCGGCCGTAGCCGGCCAGCAGCTTGCCGATCTTGCCGTAGCCCCAGATGCCCAGCGTCTGCCCGCGCAGCACCTGGCCCAGGCCGAAATTGGGCGGCATGGTGGTGGACTTGAGCCCGGACTGCTGCCAGGCGCCGTGCTTGAGGCTGGCCACGTACTGGGGAATGCGGCGCTGGGCCGCCATGATCAGGGCCCAGGTGAGTTCGGCCGGCGCCACCGGCGAGCCGGAGCCTTCCAGCACTGCCACGCCGCGCTCGGTACAGGCATCGATGTCGACATGGCCGCCGACGCGGCCGGTCTGGCTGACGATCTTGAGCTTGGGCAGTTTTTCCAGCAGTTGGCGGGGGATGCGCGAGCGTTCGCGGATCAGCACCACGGCCTCCACGTCCGACAGGCGCGCCGCCAGCTGGCCGACGCCCTTCACGGTGTTGTTGAACACCTTGACGTCATGGCCGTCGAGCAGGCTGAAACAGGGCAGTTTGCGAACGGAGTCCTGGTAATCGTCGAGTACGGCAATCTTCATCGGCAACTCTGGTTTGGCAATGGCTAAGGTGCGCGCGACCACAAAGCGGGGCGCGCATCCACTGTATTGTTTTACTACCTGCCGCGCKACACTGCCGCAGGTGCGGCGTGCGGCGCAGACTTTTTGGCGCAAGGCAGAAGTGCGCTGCCAGGCAGGTGAACAGGACAATACGGCACGGCAGGAAAGATGCGCCGGCACTGCGCCAACATTGCTGCGGAGCAAAAAACAGCGGCCCGAGGCAGTGGTATCCTTGCCGGCTCCGATGCTACCGGATTGTCGGTCGAGCCACGCTCCCGTCCGCTGGATTGTGTCGGACAAAGCCTGCCCGGCCCTGTCGCGCGGAAAGCGCAACTGTAGCGCAGCCACGAGGCMCGCCGCGACCTTTTGCTGGGTCGGGGCTGCCGCTCAGTTGTAACGGGATGTGACGATGTTGGCCCGTTGGATATCCCGGTGCCGCCTGCACGYGGCGACGCGATGGCGCGGCCCAGGCTTTGGAAAGAATTCTTTTTCGCTTTGGAGTAACTGTATGAACCATCCCGCCATGCAKGGCACGCCCGCACTCAACGTTCCGGCCTGGGTCAAGCACCAGAAGCTGGTCGCCTGGGTAGCCGAGATCGCGGCGCTTGCCAAACCCGACAATATCTACTGGTGCGACGGCTCGCAGGACGAGTACGACCGCCTGTGCGACCAGATGGTCGCCGCGGGCACCATGAAGCGCCTCAACCCGGCCAAGCGCAAGAACTCCTTCCTCGCGCTGTCCGATCCGTCGGACGTGGCACGCGTCGAAGACCGCACCTTCATCTGCTCGGAAAAGCAGGAAGATGCGGGCGCCACCAACAACTGGACCGCCCCGGCCGAAATGCGCCAGACCCTGGCCGGCCTGTTCGAAGGCTGCATGCGCGGCCGCACCCTCTACGTGGTGCCGTTCTCGATGGGCCCGCTGGGCTCGCCGATCGCCCATATCGGCGTGGAACTGTCCGATTCGCCGTATGTGGCGGTGAACATGCGCATCATGACCCGCATGKGCCGCGCGGTGTTCGACGTGCTCGGCACCGACCGCGACTTCGTGCCTTGCGTGCACACCGTCGGCAAGCCGCTGGCCGCGGGCGAGAAGGACGTGCCCTGGCCCTGCAACGCCACCAAGTACATCGTGCATTTCCCGGAAACGCGCGAGATCTGGTCGTATGGCTCGGGCTATGGCGGCAACGCGCTGCTGGGCAAGAAGTGCTTCGCCCTGCGCATCGCTTCCACCATGGGCCGTGACGAAGGCTGGCTGGCCGAACACATGCTGATCCTGGGCGTGACCTMGCCCGAGGGCAAGAAGTACCACGTGGCGGCCGCCTTCCMGTCGGCCTGCGGCAAGACCAACTTCGCCATGCTGATCCCGCCCAAGGGCTTCGAAGGCTGGAAGGTCACCACCATCGGCGACGACATCGCCTGGATCAAGCCGGGCCAGGACGGCCGCCTGTACGCCATCAACCCGGAAGCCGGCTACTTCGGCGTGGCCCCGGGCACCAGCGAGAAGACCAACTTCAACGCGATGGCGACGCTCAAGGAAAACGTCATCTTCACCAACGTGGCGCTGACCGACGACGGCGACGTGTGGTGGGAAGGCATGAGCAAGGAAGCCCCGGCCCACCTGGTCGACTGGCAGGGCAAGGACTGGACCCCGGCCATCGCCCGCGAGACCGGCGCCAAGGCCGCGCACCCGAACGCCCGTTTCACCGCGCCGGCCGTGCAGTGCCCGTCGATCGACGATAACTGGGACAACCCGGCCGGCGTCGCCATCGACGCCTTCATCTTCGGCGGCCGCCGCTCCACCACGGTGCCGCTGGTGACCGAGGCGCGCAACTGGACCGAAGGCGTCTACATGGCCGCCACCATGGGCTCGGAAACCACCGCCGCGGCGGCCGGCCAGCAAGGCGTGGTGCGCCGCGACCCGTTCGCCATGCTGCCGTTCTGCGGCTACAACATGGCCGACTATTTCGGCCACTGGCTGGCGCTGGGCAAGAAGCTCGAAGCCAGCGGCGCCAGGCTGCCGGGCATCTACTGCGTCAACTGGTTCCGCAAGGACGCGGACGGCAACTTCGTGTGGCCGGGCTTCGGCGAGAACATGCGCGTGCTGTCGTGGATGATCGACCGCGTCGAAGGACACGGCAAGGGCACCGACCACGTGTTCGGCACCTCGCCGCGCTTCGAGGACCTGAACTGGGAAGGGCTGGAATTCACGCGCCAGCAGTTCGACCAGGTCACCTCGATCGACCACGCCGCATGGCAGCGCGAGCTGACCCTGCACGAAGAGCTGTTCACCCAGCTCAAGCACAACCTGCCGCAGGCGCTGGTGGACACCAAGGCCGCACTGGCCAAGCGCCTGGCTGACTAAGCCGCCGCGATTCCGGCTGCAGGCGAGAGCCCCCTGGAAACAGGGGGCTTTTTCTTTTGGCCGGCGTCTTGCGCGCCGATGCTCGCCAGAGCCGCCACGGGCTACGTGCCCGGCGGCGTATCGCCCGCCGTGCCCGCGCCGAGCTGCTCCACCGCGTACTTCACCAGTTCCGCGCGGCCTTCGATGCCGAGCTTGCGGCGCAGATTGAGCCGGTGCGTCTCGATGGTGCGCACCGATACGCCCAGCGCGGCGGCGATGTCCTTGTTGGCMTGCCCGCGCCCGATGCAGTTGAGGATGTCGCGCTCGCGCGGCGTGAGCGCATCGAGCGGCCCGGCGGCGGGGCTTTCCTCGACCATGCGGCGCGCAATGCGGGCGCTGTAGAAGACGCGGCCGGCGAGCACGGCGCCGATGGCCGCCATCAGTTCGTCGGCGGGCGCGTCCTTGAGCACATAGCCGCGCGCGCCGGCGCGGATCGCCTGTCGCACATACTCCAGGTTGTCGTGCATGGACACCACCAGCACGGCCAGCTCGGGATAGTMGTCGTGCAGCGCGGCGGCCAGCGCGATGCCGCCCATGCCGCGCATGCCGATATCGGTGATCACCAGTTCRGGCATCTGCTCGGGCGCGGCCCGGGCCAGCCAGGCCAGCGCGGCCTCGCCGTCGTCGGCTTCGCCGACCACGCTCAGCTCGGGCTGCAGGCCCAGGCGCATGCGCATGCCGTCGCGCACCAGCGCGTGGTCGTCGATCAGCAGCACGCGGGCAGGGGCTTGGGTCATGATGATGGATTTCCTGAGCTGTCTTGTCGGGCCGCGGCGGGCGCGGGGCCCGGGCGCGGCAGTGGCACCGCGGCGTGCAGGCGGGTGGCGCCGGGACGGGAGCTGATCTCGAACTCGCCGCCCAGCGCGGCGGTGCGCTCGCGCAGGTTGCGCAGGCCGATGCCACGCTTGGGGTCGTGCTGCATGCGCGCCACGTCGAAGCCGGCGCCGTCGTCCTGCACCGTCAGCCGGGTGGCATCGGCATCGAAGGCCAGTTCCAGCGCCACATGGCGCGCGTGAGCATGCCGCTCCACATTGGTCAGCGCCTCCTGGGCAATGCGGAACAGCGCGGTGGCCTGCTCGTCGGGCAGCTCGCGCGGCGTGCCGCTGCGCGAGACGGCGATGCGCAGGCCGCTGCCTTCCTGCATCTCGCGCGCCAGATGCTCCAGCGCGGCGTAGAGGCCGAGATCGTCGAGCAGGGCGGGGCGCAGGTTGCGCGCCACCCGCCGCACTTCGTTGAACACGCTGTCCAGGCGTGCCAGCGCGGTGCCGAGCACGGGCGACACCGTGGCGCCTTCGCCCGGCGCCAGGCGCAGGCGGTTGGCCGCGGTTTCCAGCAGCAGCTTGACCKACACCAGCAACTGGCTGATGCCGTCATGCAGCTCGCGCGACAGCCGTGCCCGTTCTTCTTCCTGCGACTGCACCACGCGCTGGGCCAGCTGGCGCAGCTTGGCGTCGGCCTCGCGATGCTCGCTCACGTTGAGGGCCAGCCCGCTGGCGGCCACCAGCAGGATGCTGATGGCGGCGATCACGCCGATCCATGCCATGGTTTCGCGGATATCGGTCTCGGCGCGCGCATCGAGCTGGCGCAGGGTGCGCTCGACGTCGTCCAGGTAGATGCCGGTGCCAAGCATCCAGTTCCATTCCGGCACCCCGACCACGTAGCCGAGCTTGGGCGCCACCTGCTGGGACGACGGCTTCTTCCACATGTAGCGCACCGAACCGCCGCCGGCGCGCGCGGCCGCGATCAGCCGCTGGATGGTGAGCGCGCCCTGCGGGTCGCGCAGGCTCCACAGGTCCTGTCCCACCAGCTCGGGCTGGCGCGGGTGCATCAGGTTGCKGCCCTGCATGTCGTAGAGGAAGAAGTAGCCGTCGGGGCCGTAGTCCAGGCGCGCCAGCGCTTCCATGGCGGCGTGGCGGGTGGCGTCGTCGTTGCGGCCCGAGTGCACCATGGGCGCGATCGCGCTCTGCGCCAGCTCTACGTAGTGGCGCAGCTCGACCTCCTTGCTCTGCAGGTAAGCCGCCTCGACCAGGGTGCGCTCGTGGCGGGCCAGCGCGGTGGCCTGGTAGCGCACCGCCAGCGCGATGCCGAACATGGCGACGGCGAGCGGCGCGACGGCCAGCAGCAGGATCTTCTGACGGAGTTTCATCGATGCCGGGGCAGTGCCTGAGTAGTGCTCGAGTGGTGCTCGCGTGGTGCTTGCGTGGTGCCGGGATGGCGCCGGGTGCGTCCCCGGGGTAAACACGGATGACGCGCAAGCGGCATATGACCGTGGATCTACGTAGTAACACGCAACGTGGCTGCGTAGTTCCGCGCTTGTGCCGCCAGGGGCGGGTGTCAATACTACACGCCGGACGTGCGACCGCTGCCACGCAGCATCATGCATGCGTCCTGCGCAGCGGGTGCGGCCAGCGATTGCCGGCAGCATCGCCCGCCTGCGACGACCAGATCCGGAGCTTGCGAGACTCACCGGGCACCGACGAAAAACTGGCAGGAGACAACCACGCCACCCCCTCGTCAGCCCGCCGTCCCCGGCGCGCGCCGTCCGCTTGGACGCCCCCGCGCGCCGCGCCATGCATGCCGGACCTGCCGCCGCCGGCATTTCCATAAACGGTCTGAGGAGACCCTCATCATGAATCGCATCGGGCAACACCTGGTGTGGCTGGCCGTCGCCGTACTCGGCGCCTTCGCCTTTGCCACCGTTGCACTATCTCGCGGCGAAGCCGTCAGTGCCCTGTGGATCGTGGTCGCCGCGATCTGCATCTACCTGATCGCCTACCGCTACTACAGCAAGTTCATCGCCGACAAGGTCATGCAGCTCGACCCCAAGCGCATGACGCCGGCCTGGCGCCACAACGACGGGCTGGACTACGTGCCGACCAACAAGGCGGTGCTGTTCGGCCACCACTTCGCCGCGATCGCCGGCGCCGGCCCGCTGGTGGGCCCGGTGCTGGCCGCGCAGATGGGCTACATGCCCGGCATGCTGTGGATCCTGGCCGGCGTGGTGTTCGCCGGCGCGGTGCAGGACTTCATGGTGCTGTTCATCTCCACGCGCCGCGACGGCCGCTCGCTGGGCGACCTGATCAAGTCCGAGATGGGCACGGTGCCGGGCATGATCGCGCTGTTCGGCTGCTTCATGATCATGATCATCATCCTGGCGGTGCTGGCGCTGATCGTGGTGAAGGCGCTGGCSGGCTCGCCGTGGGGCACCTTCACCGTGGGCGTGACGATTCCCATCGCCATCTTCATGGGCGTGTACACGCGCTACATCCGCCCGGGCCGCATCGGCGAGGTGTCGGTGATCGGCTTCGTGCTGCTGATGCTGGCCATCATCGGCGGCCAGTACGTGCACGAGAGCGCCGTGCTGGCGCCGCTGTTCACGTACGACGGCAAGGCCCTGACGTGGATGCTGATCGTCTACGGCTTTATCGCCGCGGTGCTGCCGGTGTGGCTGCTGCTGGCCCCGCGCGACTACCTCTCGACCTTCCTCAAGATCGGCACCATCATCGCGCTGGCCGTGGGYATCGTGATCGTGGCGCCGGAGCTGAAGATGCCGGCGTTCACGCAGTTCGCCAAGGGCGGCGGGCCGGTGTGGTCGGGCAACCTGTTCCCGTTCCTCTTCATMACCATCGCCTGCGGCGCGGTGTCGGGCTTCCATGCGCTGATCTCCTCGGGCACCACGCCMAAGCTGCTGGAGAGCGAGTCGCACATGCGCTTCATCGGCTACGGCGCGATGCTGGCCGARTCCTTCGTCGCCATCATGGCGCTGGTGGCCGCCTCGGTGATCGAGCCGGGCGTGTACTTCGCCATGAACAGCCCGGCCGCCGTGATCGGCACGTCGCCGGAAGCGGTGGCCGCGGTGGTGTCCGGCTGGGGCTTCGTGATCACGCCTGACGTGCTGATCCAGACCGCCAAGGACGTCGGCGAGAACACCATCATCTCGCGTGCCGGCGGCGCGCCGACGCTGGCGGTGGGCATTGCCCACATCCTGCACCAGGTGGTGGGCGGCCAGGCCATGATGGCCTTCTGGTACCACTTCGCCATCCTGTTCGAGGCGCTCTTCATCCTGACCGCCGTGGACGCGGGCACCCGCGCCGGGCGCTTTATGCTGCAGGACCTGCTGGGCAGCTTCGTGCCCTCGTTCCGCCGCACCGACTCGCTGCCTGCCAACCTGATCGCCACCGCGCTGTGCGTGGCGTTCTGGGGCTATTTCCTGTACCAGGGCGTGGTCGACCCGCTGGGCGGCATCAACACGCTGTGGCCGCTGTTTGGCATCTCCAACCAGATGCTGGCCGCGGTGGCACTGGTGCTCGGTACCTGCGTGCTGGTGAAGATGAAGCGCGGCAAGTACGCCTGGGTCACCCTGGTGCCCACMATCTGGCTGCTGATCTGCACGCTGACMGCCGGCTGGCAGAAGCTGTTCGACGCCGATCCCAAGGTCAGCTTCCTGACCCACGCGGCCAGGTTCAGCGACGCCATCGCCGCGGGCAAGGTGCTGGCCCCGGCCAAGTCGATGGAGCAGATGCACCGCATCGTCTTCAACGACTACCTGGACGCCGGCCTGTGCGCGCTGTTCATGTTCGTGGTGCTGTCGGTCGTGTTCTACGGCTTCAAGACCGCGCTGGCCGCGCGCGCCGCGAGCCGCCCGACCGACCGCGAGACGCCGGTCGAGCMGATGCCGGCAACGACCTCGGCGCAGCACTGAGTACGCCCGAACCCGCTACAGGAACAGGAGAATCGTCATGATCGAGCAACTGGGAACCATGGGCCGCTACCTCGGCCAGTCCCTGCGCCTGATGGTGGGGCTGCCGGACTACCAGACCTACGTGGCGCACATGGAAAGCACCCACCCCGACCGCGCGCCGATGAGCTACGAGGAATTTTTCCGCGAACGCCAGGAAGCGCGCTACGGCGGGGGACAAGGCAAGTGCTGCTAAGCCGCCGGATTGTGCGCAGTCCGGCGCGTAATCCGGGGTGCAAGTGATGCTTTAGGGGGGCCGCTGCGAAAGCGGCCCTTTTTGCGTTTCCCTAGCCGTTACAGGGCCTTACACGTGGTTACAGCAAGCTTGGGGCGACCTCTCTACACTTGCGTMAAAAGTTGATAATCATTGCTAACCCAAGGAAGAAGAACATGTCTCGGCACACCGTTCGCAGTTTCACCCTGGCCATCGCCCTGGCGGCATCCGCGCTGCCGGTGTTTGCGGGCGATATGAACAATGCCCTCGGCGGCGCACTCKGCGGTGTCGCCGGCGCGGCGGTGGGCGGCGCACTCGGCGGCTCGACCGGCGCGGTGATCGGCGGCGCAGTAGGCGGCGGCGCAGGCGGCGCGGTCACCTCCAACCGTCGCGAGCGCACCGGCGCCATCATCGGCGGCGCGCTGGGCGGCGGCGCGGGCACGGCGGCCGGCAATGCCA